>JBIJED010000005.1:0-18140 GCA_044343785.1 Azospirillales bacterium
GTCCTCGAGTTCCAGCGCGAGCGCGATGCCGGCCGCCCCGGCGCCGACGACGCAGACGTCGGCCTCCGGGCGGTCCGGGGCGGCGGCGGTGTCGAAATCCAGGCGCATGGCCCCTCCGCCGGGAACGGGCCGCAGGATGGCGCCGCCGGGCGCCCACGGGATCGGCCGCGGGCGGGGGATGGCCGGACGCCCCCTCCCCGATCGAAGGGCGTAACGCCGCGACGCGGGGGTCCGCCTGACGGACCGTCCCCGGTCGATGGTGGAATTCCGGACGACCGCTGGCGACGCAGGGACGCGGGCGGCACCGTCGGTCCCGTCGACCGGCCGGGGAGTCAATCGATGCGCATCGCCTTCATGAACAACTACGACACGCTCCGGCAAGAGCGGCAGTGGCGGGAGGCGCCGGATCGCTATCCCTCCCACCATCTGTGGGGCGTCCCGTACCTGCGGGGGCTGGGCCACGCGGTGGAGATCCTGCCCTACAGCGACGACGACACGCGCCAATCCTTCGGCGGCCACGTCGGCCTTCTGGGCGATCTTGTGCAGCAGCGGTTCGTCCTGCGGAACCGGCGGTCGTTCGACCTCGTCTACAGCGGCCACCAGAACAGCGCGCTCGGGCTGGCGGCGATGCGCCGGCTGGGCCTGTTCGACGTCCCGCTGGTCGGCGTGCTGCATCGATCCTACGCGCCGGGGCTGAAGTCCAGCACCTTCGTCCGCACGGTGCTGGCCGGCTACGACCGGCTTCTCGTCTTCTCCGACGGGGTGCGGCGGGCGATCCACGCGGACTTCGGCCTGCCGCTCGGCCGGATGTCGGTGATCGACTGGGGCATGGATCTCGCGGCGGCGGACTGGACCCCGCCGGATCCGGCCCCCGGCGCGGGCGCGTTCGTGCTCTCCGTCGGCAAGACCTTCCGGGACTTCCCGACCATGATCGCGGGGCACCGGGCGACCGGCGTGCCGCTGCGCGCGATCGGCTGGAGCAGCGTCGACGACCCGCGGGGCGAGCGCCTCCCGCCCTGGATCGCGGTCGAAGGCGCCGCGGTCCCCTGGCCCGACCTCGCCCCCCTTTACCGGGCGTGCCTCGCGGTGGCGATCCCGGTCGATCCGGCGCGGGCGCGGGGCCCCGCCAACACCTGCGGGCTGACCAGCCTGCTCGACGCCATGGCCTTCGGCCGGGCGGTGATCATGACCCGGGTGAACGGGCAGGCGGTGGACGTGGAGGCGGAGGGCATCGGCCTTCACGTGGAACCGGGCGACGCCGGGGGCTGGGCCGCGGCGGTCGCGCGGCTGCGCGACGACCCCGCCGCGACCGCCGCGATGGGGCGCCGCGCCCGCCGGCTGGCGGAGACCCGGTTCAACATCGACCGCTTCGGCCGGACCCTCGCCGACGTCGTCTCCGACCTTCTGCCCGCGGGCCGGGGAGCGCCGGACCCCTCCCGCGTGTTCCCCCGAACGGCGGCCGACGCGGCCGACCGGACCCGCGAACGCGCGCAGGTGGGGCGTTCACCCTGACGAACCCGTGACGATCCCGGTGACCGGCGGCGCGGGCTTCGTCGGTGTCGGCCTCAGGGCGCGCGGGCCGCGCGTGGTGGCCCGAGGGGCGGGCTTCGTCGGTGTCGGCCTCAGGGCGCGCGGGCCGCGCGTGGTGGCCCGAGGGGCGGGCGCGTCCCCCGACCCGGCCGCCACCCACAATTCCGGATGGCCCCCCCGCGTCGGGCGGGGTTGCCCGGCCCGAACCGAACGGGCATGCTTTTTTGCTTTTCCGTCCGGGTGGGCCATCGGCATGCGCAGTGCGTGGATCGTGATCCTGAGCGGGGCGCTGATCGTCTCGATCAGCATGGGGGTCCGCCAGACCTTCGGCCTCTTCCTGCGCCCGGTCACCATGGACCTGCAGATCGGGCGGGAGGTGTTCGGGCTGGCGCTCGCGATCCAGGGGCTCGTCTGGGGCCTCGCCTCGCCCTTCGCGGGCGCGATCTCCGACCGGTACGGAACGGGCCTCGTGCTGGCGGGCGGCGGCGTGCTGTTCACCGCCGGCATGCTTCTGGCGGCGTTCGCGGACACGCCGCTGATGCTCTATCTCTCCTACGGAATCCTGATCGGCCTCGCGCTGGGTGCCACCACCTTCGGCGTGATCTTCGGCGCCGTCGGGCGCGTCGTGTCGCCCGAGCGGCGGTCGGCGATCTTCGGCCTCGTCGGCGCGGGCGGTTCCTTCGGACAGTTCGTCGTGGTCCCGGTCTCGCAGGGGCTGATCGGCGGCTATGGCTGGGTGACGGCGCTCGTCGCCATGGCCGGCCTCACGTCGCTGATGATCGTGTTCGCCGCCGGCCTCGCCGGAAAGCCCGGGACGGGCGGCGTCGGCTCCGCCCCGGACCAGACGCTCGGCGACGCGCTGCGCGAGGCGATGGCCCTTCCCAGCTACCGGCTCCTGGTCGCGGGCTTCTTCGTCTGCGGCTTCCATCTCGCCTTCATCGGCGCCCACCTGCCCGCATATCTGCGCGATGCGGGCCTGCCGGCCGAGACGGGGGCCCAGTGCCTCGCGCTGATCGGCCTGTTCAACATGGCCGGCTCCTATCTCTTCGGCGTGTGGGGCGGGCGGCACAGCAAGAAGAACCTGCTGGCCGGCATCTATCTCGGCCGGGCGCTGCTGTTCGCGGGCTTCTTCGTCTTCCCGTTGTCGCAGGCCTCCGCGCTCGTCTTCGCCGCCGGCCTCGGGTTCCTGTGGCTGGGGACCGTTCCGCTGACCAGCGGCCTCGTCGCCCATTTCTTCGGCCTGCGCCACATGTCGATGCTCTACGGCCTCGTCTTCGTCAGCCATCAGGTGGGCGGATTCGTTGGCGCGTGGCTCGGCGGGCGGGTCTATGACCTGACCGGCGACTACGACGCGATCTGGTACGCCTCGATCGCGCTCGGCCTCGCCGCAGCCGTCCTCCACTGGCCGATCCGGGAGGTTCCGGTCGCCCGCCTGCTGACGCCGAGGCCGGCGTGAGCGCGGGCGCGCACGCCGCCGTGGCGGCCACGGGCCTCGCGCTGGCGGGGCTCGGTGGCTGGGCCTGGGCGCGATACGGGCTGGACGTCTGGATCGACGCGTTGATCGCGTTCTGCACCTGAGGGAGACCGGAATGCGGATCGCCTTCATCGGCGCGGGTGGCGTCGGCGGCTATTTCGGCGGCAACCTCGCCAAGGCCGGGGCCGACGTGTCGTTCATCGCCCGGGGTGCCCATCTGGCCGCGATCCGCGAGAAGGGGCTGACGGTCGAAAGCCCGGTGGCGCCGGTTTCGGGCCTGCGCGTGGTCGCGACCGATCGGGCCGATGCGATCGGCCCGGTGGACCTCGTGGTCGTCACCGCGAAGCTGTGGGACCTCGAAGGTGCCGTGCGCGCGACCCTGGCGCTGGTCGGGCCGGAGACGACGGTGCTGACCGTGCAGAACGGCGTGGAGGCGCCGGGCGTCGTCGCCGGCATCGTCGGCGAAGGGCGGACGGCCGTCGGCGTCTGCCATATCGCCACGACGATCGCCGGCCCGGGTGTCGTTCGCCACACAGGCACCATGGCGCGGATGACGGTGGGCGACCCGGACGGTCGGCCGCGCCCCGTGCTCGACGCCTATGTGGCGGCGGCGCAGGGCGCCGGGCTCGACGTGACGCCCGAGGACGACATCCGCCGGACCCTTTGGGAGAAGTACGTCTTCCTCTCCGCGCTCTCGGGCCTGACGGCGCTGACGCGCCTGCCGATCGGGCCGATCCGCGCGACGCCCGCCACCCGCGCGCTGTTCGCCGCGGCGGTGGAGGAGACGGCGGCGCTGGCCCGCGCGTCGGGGGTGGCGCTGCCGCCCGACCACGGGACGACGCTGACGGGGTTCGTCGACACGCTGCCGGCGGGCATGAAGGCGTCGATGCTGCACGACCTCGAACGCGGCAACCGGCTGGAACTGCCCTGGCTGTCGGGCGGCGTCGCCCGGCTGTCGGCGGAGAAGGGGCTGGACGCGCCGGTCCACCGGACGATCGCCGCGGCGCTGGCGCCGTTCACGGACGGGGCGCCGGTGGTCTGAAGCGAGGGGAGAGGAGCCCTCACCCCGCCAGCGCCGCCTCCCAGTCCAGGTCCTCGATCCGCTCCACCCGGGCGAAGACGCCCTCGAAGGTCAGCTCGGCCCATTCCGGCCACGCGACCACCCGCATGCCCGCGGCCACCCCCGCCGCGGCGCCCACGGGGCTGTCCTCGACCACGAGGCATTCGGCCGGATGCACGCCGAAGCGGGCGGCGGCGGCCAAGTAGGGGTCGGGGTGCGGCTTGCCGCGGGGGACGTCGTCGCGGCTGAGACCGAAGGCGAGCGCCGGCCGGGCGAGGCGGCGCAGGTTGGCCACCACCACGCGCCCCCCGGCGTTCGACACGCAGGCCTGCAGCAGCCCGCGCCCGTCCAGCCGGTCGATCGTCTCCAGCGCCCCGGCGCGCGGCGGCACCCGGTCGACGTGGGCGACGTAATGGTCGGTCACCGCGTCGACGAAGCCGGCGACGTCGATCGCCAGCGGCGTGCGCGCGGCGACCTTGGCGTGGACCGCCGGCATGCTGATGCCGAGGAAGCCGAAATGATCGTCGGGGCCGAGTTCGGCGCCGAGGCGGTTGGCCACCACCATCACCGCCTCCCAGTGCATCGGCTCGCTTTCCAGAAGCGTGCCGTCGATGTCCCACAGGACAGCCCGGATCATGCCAGCACCAGATCGTCGCGGTGGATCATCTCGTCCCGCCCGTGGAAGCCCAGGATCGTCTCGATCTCGACCGACCGGTGCCCGGCGATGCGCCGCGCGTCCTCGGCCGCGTAGGCGACGAGGCCACGCGCCACCTCGCGCGCGTCGGGGCCGGTGACGCGCACGAGGTCGCCGCGCTCGAACTCGCCCTCCACCCCCGTCACGCCCGCGGGGAGCAGGCTCGACCCCTTCTTCAGCGCCCGCACGGCGCCCGCGTCCACCGCCAGCGTGCCGGCCGGCTGGACGTGGGCGGCGATCCAGCGCTTGCGGGCGGTCAGCGGTTCGGCCTGGGGCACGAACCAGGTGCAGCGGGGGCCGCCGTCGGCCTCGGGCGTCAGCAGGCCCGCCAGCGCGTGGTCGTCCTTGCCCCGCGCGATCGCCATGCGGCAGCCCGCCTGCATGGCGATGCGCGCGGCGGCGATCTTCGTCACCATGCCGCCGGACGAGTATCCGGGCGGCGGCTCGCCGGCCATCGCCTCGATGTCGGCCGTGATCTCGCCCACGTTGGGAAGGTGGCGGGCGTCCGGGTCCTTGCGCGGATCGGCGGTGTAGAGGCCGTCGATGTCGGACAGGAGGACCAGCGTGTCGGCCGAGATCATCTGGGCGACGCGGGCGGCGAGGCGGTCGTTGTCGCCGAAGCGGATCTCGGCCGTCGCGACCGTGTCGTTCTCGTTGATGACCGGCACCGCGCCGAGGCCCAGCAGGGTATCGATGGTGGAGCGCGCGTTGAGGTGGCGGCGGCGGGCCTCGGTGTCGTCCTGGGTGACAAGCACCTGCGCCACCGCGATCGCGTGCCGCGCCAGCGCCTCGCCATAGGCCTGGGCGAGGCGGATCTGCCCGGTGGCCGCCGCCGCCTGCTTCTCCTCCAGCTTCAGCGGCCGGCCGAGTGCGGCGACCGACAGGCCGAGCCGCTCTCGCCCCAGCGCCACGGCGCCGGAGGTGACGATCACCACCTCCGCCCCGCGCGCCCGGATCGCGGCGACGTCGTCGGCCAGCGCGTCGAGCCAATCGGACCGGAGCGCGCCCGTCGCCCCGTCGACGAGGAGGGCGGAGCCGATCTTGACGATGAGGCGGCGGGCGGTGGCGAGGGAGGGGGGGGACATGCGGGAAGGCGCTTCGGTGAAGGGTGTCAATCGGGGCAGCGACGCCCGCCGTCGGGGCGACCGTCCTTGGTTTAAGGTGACGAAGCGTTCACCGGCCGCGATCGGCGGCGACGCGGAACCTTGAGATCCGGTTCGGAGCCCCGGAGCGCGATCAGCCGGCGCGCGGCCTCTCGCTGAATGAGCGCCTTGATGCCGGCCCGAATCACGTCCGCGGTCTTCTCGATGCCGGTGTACGCCTTGGCCTTGGCGAGCAACTCGTCGTCGATGGTGACCGTCGTCCGCATGACACAACCTGATGTGGATGACACACGCATCATCGCACTGCTGGCCATCGCGCGCCACGCCCCTACCGGCGCAGCGGATCGTACCCCGGGCCCTCAGCGGCCGGCGCGCCGATCTCCAACACCGGGATCGCCGCCACCTCGGCGTCGGCGGCGCGCGCGTCGGCGATGCGCGTCCACAGCGCGTCGAGCACGCCGCGCACGTTCTCCCCCGCCGCCCCCGAGAGCGCGAGCACCGGCCCCTTGCGGGCGACGCGGCGCAGCGCCTTCACCTTGGCCTCGACCTCCTCGGGCGCCAGCGCGTCGATCTTGTTGAGCCCCACCACCTCGGGCTTGCGCGCGAGGCCGGCGCCGTAGGCCTTGAGTTCGGCCCGGATCGTGCGGTAGGCGGCGACCACGTCCTCCTGCGTCCCGTCGACGAGATGCAGGAGCACGCGCGTGCGCTCCACGTGGCCGAGGAACCGGTCGCCGAGGCCGTGCCCCTCCGACGCGCCCTCGATCAGCCCCGGGATGTCGGCCATCACGAACTCGCGCTCGTCCCCGATCCGCACGACGCCGAGATTGGGGGTGAGCGTGGTGAAGGGATAGTCGGCGATCTTCGGCCGCGCGGCCGTGCAGGCGGCGAGGAAGGTGGACTTGCCGGCGTTCGGCAGGCCGACCAGGCCCGCGTCGGCGATCAGCTTCAGCCGCAGCCAAACCCAGCGCTCCTCGCCGGGCCAGCCCGGCGTGAACTTGCGCGGCGCGCGGTTGGTCGAGGTCTTGTAGTGGGCGTTGCCGAACCCGCCGTCGCCGCCCTTCAGGAACACGACGCGCTGGCCCGGGACCGTCAGGTCGGCCAGCACCGTCTCCTGGTCGTCGTCGAGCACCTGGGTCCCGACGGGAACCCGGAGCACCATGTCGTCCGCCGCGGCACCGGTGCGGTTGCGGCCCATGCCGTGGCCGCCGCGCGACGCCTTGAAGTGCTGCTGGTAACGATAGTCGATCAGCGTGTTGAGGCCGTCGGCGGCCTCGATCACGATATCGCCGCCCCGCCCGCCGTCGCCCCCGTCGGGGCCGCCGTACTCGATGAACTTCTCGCGCCGGAACGAGACGGCGCCGGGGCCTCCGTCGCCGCTCTTCAGGTAGATCTTGGCCTGGTCGAGGAACTTCATCGCGAGGTCGCCCGTGGTGTCCGTCCGGACGTTCCGAAACGAAAACGGGGGAGAGCGGTTCCGCCCTCCCCCGGATCCGATCGGGCCTGCGCCCGGATCGCGTCAGTCGGCGGCGTCGGCGGCCGGGGCCGCGTCGTTGGCCGGAAGGATGCTGATGTAGGTGCGGTCCTTGATCGACGTCCTGAAGGCGACGTGACCGTCGACCAGCGCGAACAGCGTGTGGTCCTTGCCCTGGCCGACGTTGGCGCCGGGGAAGAACTTGGTGCCGCGCTGGCGGACCAGGATGTTGCCGGCGAGCACGGATTCGCCGCCGTAGCGCTTGACGCCCAGACGGCGGCCAGCGCTGTCGCGACCGTTGCGGGAACTGCCGCCTGCCTTCTTGTGTGCCATGGGATCCCTCCTCTAACAGCGACGGCTCAGGCGGCGACCTGGATGCCGGTGATGCGCAGGACCGTGAGGTCCTGCCGATGGCCCTTCTTGCGCCGATAGTTCTGGCGGCGCTTCTTCTTGAAGATGATGATCTTCGGCCCGCGCGCCTGGCGCACGAGTTCGGCCGTGACCGTGGCGCCCGCCACGAGCGGCGTGCCCACGGTGGCCGAGCCCCCGTCGAAGACCATCAGGACCTCGTCCAGGGTCAGGGTCGCGCCGTTCTCGCCCTCGAGCTTCTCGACCTCGATGACGTCGCCGCTGGCGACCTTGTACTGCTTTCCGCCGGTGCGGATGACTGCGAACATCGGCCCTGCCGGCAATGCCGGCCCCCAACCCGTGAAAGACGCGCCACGCCGGGCCGCCGGACGTCGCCGTCCGTCGGGGCCCCGCGCGGGAGAGGGAGCAGATACGCTCAAGGCCCCGGCACGTCAAGCGAAAGCGTCCGGCACCGGCCGTGCGCGCCGTGCATCGCCGCCCCTCGCGGGCTCGCGCGGGCGCGAAACCGTGTTACGCTGGGTGAACCGGACGTTCGCGCAAACGGGGGAGACGAGATGCCGACACTCTATCGCGGGGGCAAGCTGTTCGACGGAACGGGCCGCCTTCTGGACGGGCACGGGGTGCTGGTGGAGGGCGCGCGGATCGCCCGGGTGGCGGCCTTGGGCGAGTTCGCGGGCTGGGCCGGCGAGACGGTCGACACCACGGGCGGCACGCTGATGCCGGGGCTGATCGACACCCACATGCACACGTTGCTGAACGCGGGGCCGGACCAGCTCGGCCCCGTCGTCTCCCAGTCCGGGGCGGCGCTGGCGCTGCACGGGCTCCGGCACGTCCAGGCGACGCTGGCCGGCGGCATCACCAGCGTGCGCGACGTGGGCGGCAAGGACTTCGTGGAGGTCGCGGTCCGCGACGCGATCCGCCGGGGCGACTATGTGGGCCCGACCATGCTGTGCAGCGGCCACATCATCTGCATGACCGGCGGCCACGCGGAGAGGATCGGGCGCTGCGCCGACGGGGCGGACGAGATTCTGAAGGCGGTACGCGAGCAACTGCGCGCCGGCGTCGACCTGATCAAGCTGATGGCGACGGGCGGCGTCTCGTCGGCCGGCAGCGACCCGGGTGCGGCACAGCTGACCGAGGCCGAGATCGCGGTCGCCTGCGCCGAGGCGCAGCGGCACGGGCGGCGGGCCGCGGCGCACGCGCACGGGGCGCAGGGGATCCTGAACGCGGTCCGGGGCGGCATCACCTCCATCGAACACGGGATGTTCCTCGACCGGGCCTGCGTCGACGAGATGGTGCCGCGCGGCGTCTGGCTCGTGCCCACCTTCTCGGTCGGCCACTGGACCCGCCAGAACGCCCATCGGGGCACGATCCCGGCCTACATCGTCGAGAAGAGCCAGTGGGCGGCGGAGAAGCACCGCGCGGGGTTCCGGATGTTCTACGAGGCCGGCGGGAAGATCGCGCTCGGGACCGACGCCGGCACCCAGTACAACGCCCACGGCATGAACGCCTACGAGCTGGTTCTGATGGTGGACGCGGGCATGCGCCCGGCGGACGCGCTGGTGGCCGGCACGGGGGCGGCGGCGGAGCTGATGGGCCTCGCCGACCGGGGACGGATCGCCGAGGGGCTGGCGGCCGACCTTCTGCTGGTCGACGGCGACCCGGTGGCCGACATCCGGCGGGCCGGCGAGCGGGCGAACCACCGGATGGTGGTGAAGGACGGCCGGGACGTTGCGGCCCTGCTGCCGGGGCTGCGCCGGGACTGATCGACGGCCGGCGCGGGCGCCCGCGGATGGCGCTTGCGCCGGTCGGATGCTTTGGCTAGTGTCCGCGCCGCTTCGCCGGTCCCCGTCCGGCGGTGCGGTGCGGAGAGGTGCCGGAGTGGTCGATCGGGGCGGTCTCGAAAACCGTTGTGCCTTCGCGGGCACCGTGGGTTCGAATCCCACCCTCTCCGCCAACTCCCTTTAGTCCGAGGCTGGTTCGCCCATTCGAGAGGACGAACCCGATGACGGGGAAGAGGAAGCGGTACTCGGCCGAGTTCAAGGCCTAGGTCGCGCTGGAGGCGATCCGTGGCGAGTTGACCGTGGTGCCGCTGGTCGCGAGGCACGGTGTCCATCGGACCCTGATCGACGCCTGGAAGAAGCAGGCGGTGGAGGGGATGGCGGCCGTCCACCCGCGGCCGGAGACGACGGTGCGCCATCCCCAGCATCGGGTCCGGCCCCATCTGCTGCGGGATCTCGTCGTCGACCGGCCCGACCGGGTGTGGTGCTCTGACATCACCTGTATCCCCATGCGACGCGGCTTCCTCCACCTCGTCGCGATCATGGACTGGTTCGGTCGCCGGGTCCTCGCGTGGCGGCTGTCGAACACCATGGAGGCGGACGTCTGCATCGAGGCGCTGGAGGAGGCCATGGTGCGGTTCGGCCGGCCGGCGATCGTCAATACCGATCAGGGCAGCCAGTTCACGAGCCCGCGCTTCACCGAGGTGCTGACCGGGGCGGGCCTGCGCATCTCGATGGACGGACGCGGACGGTGGCTCGATCAAGTGCGCGTGCGTCTGCCTGAACGCGTCCGAGACCGGATCGGAGGCGCGCGCCGGGATCGGCCGGTGGATCCCCTGCCACAACGGCCCGAGGCCGCACTCGGCCCTGGGCGGACGAACGCCGGAGGAGGCCCGCATGGCCACCTGCGGAACCCGATCGGCGGCGTGACGGAAACCTGAACGAGGCTTGACCCAGCCGCCGAACTGTCCGCGGATCCGGGTCCACCTCTCCCCGTTCCGGCCCCCGCGTCCGGATGCCTTGCCGGTTCCGGTCAGCCGTCATGGCGACCCGTCGCGTCCGTCCGTCCCGTCGACGGCGGCCGTCCGAAGCGTGTCCCCCGGACCGGCGCCGGGCGTTCGAACAGGCGGTCGGTCGTGGCGGGCGGCACGGTCAGCCGCCGCGTCGCCAGACCGGCGAACGCGGTCCTGCCGCCGAACAGCACCACCGTCGCGTCCGGCGGAAGGGCGGCGACCACCGCGCCGACGACCGCGACGGCCTCCTCGGGTGGCAGGGCGTCGCACGGCGCGGTCATGATCACCCAGGGGGGCCGACGCAGGACGATCCGCGCGAGGTCGAGCCGCTGCCGGTCGCCGGCGCCGAGCGCGCGTTCGGGGTCGATCCGCTCCTCCAGCCGCCCGGACAGTCGCCCGAGCCCGACCGTGGCGAGCGCGTCCGACATCGATCCGTCGGAGAAGCCGTCCGGCGGATCGGGAAACGACAACATCGCGCGCAGCGTTTCGCGCGGCAGGAACGGGGCCGACGCCACGAACGCCATCGGCGCGGCCGGCAGGCCGATCCGGCCGCGGCCCCACGGCCAGAGCCGCGCCGTCGCCATGAAGATCGCGAACGACGCGGTGGCGTCGCCGTCGGCGAGGACCCGCTCGCCCGGCCCGATCGTGGCGGAGAACCCCGAGACGAGAAGGCGTCCGTCCGGCTCGGCGAGCCAGAGATCCGCGAACACGAGCGACGGTCCGCCGTCGGCATCCACCCGCACCGTCTTGTCCTCGCCGCCCCGCGTGTCCGCCTCGGCCGTGCGCAGCGCCGCGCCGAGCGCGGCCACCCGCCCCATCGACGCGCGGCAGGCGGCGATCGCCGCGGACTGGGTCACCGGCCAGGACATGGCGGCGACCACCTGCGCGAACGCCTGCGCGGTCTGCGTCAGCCCGCCGAGCGACACCGTCCCGCCCAGATAGCGCGGCGTGTTGACGAGGATGGCGAAGGCCGTGGCGGCGTTGCCGAAGGCGTTCGCGAACATCTGCACCCGCAGCAGCGCCGCCGTCTGCCGCGCCCAGATCCCGGCGATGGCGTCGAACAGGCGGACGTAGCGCCGCCGCTCCCGGGCGTCGGCGCGGGCGAGCGCGATCGCCTCGGCGTGGTCCTGCGCGACCGCGAGCGCCATCCGGAGGTCGGCCTCGGCGGTCTGGCGGCGGTCGGCGATCTGCACGAGCGGCCGGCTCAGCAGGTACGCCATCCCTGCGCCGAGCCCGGCGTAGACGCAGGCGAGCACGACCATGTGGCCCGCGATCTCGACCGGCAGGCCGATCGGCGAGAGGTCCAGTGTCCCGGACAGCGTCCACAGCACGCCCATGAAGCCGACGACCGTCAGCAGCGCGTAGAAGGCGGACTGCGCCAGCTCGACCGCGCTCTCGCAGGTGATCCGGACGTCCTCGGCCAGCCGGGCGTCGGCGTTGCGCGCACCGCCTTCGAGACGGGCGATCTGGCTCGGCCGGCCGTCGTTCATCCAGGCGGCGCTCAGCCGGAGCGTCAGGTGCCGGCGCCAGCCGATCTGGAGGCGGCGGCGGACGGCGAGCATCAGGGTGTTGGCCGCGACCGCCGCCGCGACCAGCAGCACGAACATCGTCGTCGCATGCAGGAGGCGCGCCGTGTCGCGCGTCTCGAGCGCATCGAACAGGATGCCGTTCCACACGTTCAGGCGGAGCTGCACCGCGACCTCGGCCGCCGTGGCGAGCGCCAGGAGCAGCGTCAGCGACCAGGCCGACCAGCGCTCCTCGCCCAGCCAGTATCCGCCGAGCAGACGCCAGGACGACGCGCCGGCGGAGGGCCGCTGCACGTCCCGCGGGCTCAGGGTCCGCTCCATCCCCGCCGGATGCGGTCCGCGAACCAGCGGAAGCTGTCCTTCGGCACGCGGGTTCCGGTCGGATGATCCATGTACACGAGGCCGAAGCGGTCGACGTAACCGGCCCCCCACTCGAAATTGTCGAGGAGCGACCAGACGAAGTATCCGCGCACGTCCGCGCCCTCGGCGACGGCCCGGCCCATGGCGTCGACGTAGAGGCCGAGGTACTCGGACCGGTAAGGATCGCGGCAGGCGCCGTCCACCAGCACGTCGTCGTGGCCCATCCCGTTCTCTGTCACGTAGATCGGCAGACCGTACCGGCGGTGGGCGTGCAGCAGCGTCGTGCGGAAGGCGTCGGGGAAGATCGGCCAGCCGATGCCCGACTTCGGCGCGTCCGCGGGCGCGGCACCCCAGGCGAAGCCGGACGGGGCCGCCGCGTCGCCCCTGGCGTAGAGGGGGGAGTAGTGGTTGATGCCGAGCCAGTCGACCGGCCGGCAGATCGCCGCCATGTCGCCCGGCCGGACGAACCGCTCGACCCCGGCGTGGACGACCGCCGGATAATGGCCGAGGAACCGCGGGTCCGGGCAGGCCTCGTTCCAGTAGGCGCCGAACGTCGCCGCCGCCATCTCGTCCTCCGGCTTGCCGGGGGTCTCGGGCAGGACCGGCTGGATGTTGTGGATGTCGCCGATCAGGGCTCCGGGGGCCAGGGCCCGGATGGCGTCCACGCCCAGCCCGTGGGCGAGGTTCACGTGATGGATCGCGGCGTGATGGGCCGCCATGTCGCGGATGCCCGGCGCCTGCCCGCCCAGCAGGAAGCCGAAGATCAGGAACACGCCCGACTCGTTGAAGGTGGCGAAGCGCGTCACCCGGTCCGACAGGCGGCGGGCGACGACCGTGGCGTAGTCGGCGAAGCGGCCGGCCGTATCGCGGGAGATCCAGCCGCCGGTCTCCTGCAGCGCCTGCGGCAGGTCCCAGTGATAGAGGCAGACCCAGGGCTCGATCCCCGCCTCCAGCAGAGCGTCCACCAGCCTGTCGTAGAAGGCGAGCCCCTTGGGATTGAGGGGACCCTTCCCGTCGGGCAGCACGCGCGGCCACGCCACCGAGAAGCGATAGGCACCGACGCCGAGGTCCCTCATCAGCGCGACGTCCTCGGGCCAGCGCCGGTAGTGGTCGCAGGCGACGTCGCCGGTGTCGGCGTTGCGGATCCGGCCGGGGACGCGGCAATAGCCGTCCCAGATGCTCGGGCCGCGGCCGTCGAGATCGACGCCGCCCTCGATCTGGTAGCTCGACGTCGACACGCCCCACACGAACGGGGCGACGTGTGCGATGGACGAAGCGGGCATCATGGGCACCGGAGGTTCTCCCGTCGGCCGGCCAGCCGAGGCTTCGGTTGCGGGTCGACCCGATTATTGTCCGATGGCAAATGAAGAAACCACCGATCGGATGCGCGCGTCCGCAGGCCGATCGCGCAAGCCGGTCACGTCCCTCGAGCTGGTGGAGATACGCGGGCGTCGTGAGGTGGCCATCGGTCAGGCCGCCAGGGGTGGGATCCGGATGGGGGGTCTGCTGTGTCGATCGCCGTGGAGTGACCCCCACGGGCTGGACACAGCGGGCAGAGGGATCTGACCATGACGGCCGCGCCGGCGGAGGACCGCCACGGCAAGGCGCCGGACCAGGATGGCATCGAGTTCAAGCGTCAGGTCGTCCGAAGGGATCCCTGTCCGGCGGCGGGAGCCTCAACGGCCTCGCCGAGCGACACCCTCTGTCCCGCAGCCCTCCGGGTCGGGGCCTTCGGACCGACTTCGGAAACGACAGCTTCACCGGGAGGACATCCAACCGTCACGACCGGACACTACCGTTCGATCAGCCATTCCGGAGATCGAACCATGATCGGACGCCGTTCCGTCCTCGCCGGCCTCACGGCCGGAAGCGCCACCCTCGCCGCGCCCTCGCTCGTCCGCGCCCAGTCCCGCACCACGCTGGACGTCTACGTCGACGGCGATACGAACATCCAGGATCTCTGGAACAACATCGTGAAGCCGGCCTTCGAGCGCGCGCATCCCGGGAACAGTTTCCGGGTCACGGTGACCCGCGGCGTCGGTTCGGGCAATCGGCTGATCGCGGAACGGGCGCTGGCGGCGATGGAGACCCGGTCGGATCCGCGCGTCGACCTCTTCGAGGAGTACGATCCGCGCCACCCCGCCGGGTCGATCGCGAAGGGCCTGTGGGTGGAGTTCACGCGCGACCGGGTGCCGGGTGTGGTCAACCTGAACCCGCTCTCGGCGGATCTGCCGCAGCGGCTGCCCTACCGCGGCTCGCAGGTGCTGCTCGCCTACGACGGTGCCAAGGTGAAGGAGGCGCCGAAGACGTGGGCCGACCTCGTCGCCTGGGCCAAGCGGAACCCGGGCCGCTTCACCTACGGCCGCCCGGACCGGGGGGGCTCGGGCCGGAACTTCGTCGTCCGCGCCGTCCACGAGGCCAACGGGCGCGATCCGGGCCTCTTCCGCGCCGACAACTTCGACGCGAAGCTGGCCGAGGAACGCTTCGGCCGGGCATGGGCGCTGCTGCGCGACCTGCACCCGCATACCTACGGCCAGGGCGCCTATCCGGCCGGCAATACGCCGGCGCTCCAGCTCCTCGCCCAGGGTGCCGTCGACATGATCGCCGCCTGGTCCGACCAGGCGATCCAGGCGATCGCCCAGGGCGTGCTGCCGCCGACGACCAAACTGGTGCAGCTTCAGGACCTCGGCCTGTGCGGCGGCTTCGCCTATTCGGCGATCCCGACCAACGCCAGGAACCTCGACCTCGCCCTGAAGCTCGCCGACATCACCCTTTCGGCGCCGATCCAGACGGCGATCGTCAAGGAACTCGGCGGTTTCCCCGGCGTCGACTGGAAGCACCTGCCGGGCGACCTGCGCGAGGCCTACATCGACATCATCCCGGTCTCGATCCCGACCTTCCCGTCGGGCGAGTGGAACACTGCGATGAACGACGGCTGGTACCGGTCCGTCGCGACGAACATCGCCCGGTGACGATCGCCCTTTTGCGGACGCGCGCGCGCGTCCGGGCGCGACGGGCCGAGGCGGCGACGGGCTACGCGCTCGTCGCCGTCCCGCTGGCGGTTCTCTGCCTCCTCGTGCTCATGCCGGCGTCGGTCGCCGTGGTCGAGACCGTGCTCGTCCCGGGACCGGACGGGGCGCGCCTCGGTCTCGACCGCTACATCGCCTTCTTCGCCGATCCTTTCGCGCGGCGGAACCTGATCTATTCGGTCGTCCAGACGACGGCGAGCACGGCCACCGTGCTGGCCGTCGCGCTTGCGATCGCCGTCTATCTCCGCTTCGGCACCGGACGGGCGGTGCGCGTCGTCCAGGCACTCGCTCTCTTCCCGCTCTTCGTCCCGGCCATCATCGCGGCCTATGCGCTGGTCCGCTTCCTCGGTCCGAACGGTCTCTTCCAGATGCTGCTGGAGCGTGTGGGCATCGGCGGCTACGCCTCGCCGTACCTGACGCCGCTCGGCCCCTTCGTCGGCTTCGTCTGGGACAGTCTGCCGCTCCCCGTGCTGGTGCTGGCGGCGGGCCTCGCGCAGGTGTCCGACCATGCGATCGAGGCGGCGCGGGACCTGGGTGCCGGCGGTCTGCGGATTTTCCGCGAGATCCTTCTTCCACAGGTCGCGCGCTCGCTGATGATCGCCTGCTCGCTGGTCTTCCTCGGCATCTTCGGCAGCTTCACCATCCCCCATATGATGGGGCCGGCGGCGCCCGAGATGATGGGCGTCTTCATGCAGCGCACCTACGACCAGCTCCAGCGGCCGCAGGACGCACAGGTGCAGGCCGTCATCTCGTTTCTCGTCTGCGCGCTGGTCAGCGTCGCCTACGTCCGGCTGATCCTCGCGGAGCGGCGCTGACATGGGCCGCCGGATCGACCCCGCGACGATCGCCGGCTGGTGCCTCGCTGCCGCCCTTGTCCTGTTCCTCGTCGGGCCGATCCTGACGGTGATCATCCACGCCTTCGCCGAGCAGTGGCGCTATCCGAACCTGCTGCCGACCCGTTGGGGCTTCCGCTTCTGGAACGTCATGCTGGGGCGGGCCGACGTGGCGGAGGCGATCTCCGTCTCGCTCGCCATCGCCTTCACGGCGACGACGCTGTCGGCGGCGATCTGCTGGCCTGCCGCCTACGCCTTCGCGCGCCTGCGCTTTCCCGGACGCCAGCCGCTCCTCATGGCGTTCCTCGCCGCGCAGGCGTTTCCGAAGTTCGCGCTCTTCATCGCGATCGCCGTGGTCTTCCTCCGCTTCGACCTCGTCGGCACCTTCTGGGGCGTCGTCCTCGTGCAGCTCGTCAACACGCTCCTGTTCATGATCTGGATCCCCACCGCCGCCTTCCGCGCGATCCCGCCCGCGCTGGAGGAGGCGGCGCTCGATCTCGGCGCGTCGCGCCTCCGGGTCTTCCTCGAGGTGACGCTGCCGCAGGCGGCCCCGGCGCTGGCCGCCTCCTACATCCTCGCCTTCGTCGGCACGCTGTTCGAGGTCGACGCGAGCCTCCTGATCGGCGCGCCGACGATCCGGCCGATGCCGGTCCTGATGCTGTCGCTCTCGGCCCAGGTGGTCGTCCAGTATGCGGCGGTGCTGTGCGTGATCCTGTGGGTTCCCGCCTTCGCGCTGCTGCTGCTCTCCCGCCGGCTGATGAGCGCCCGTACCATCGCCTCCGGGCTGGGAGCCTGAACCATGCTGTCCATCCGCGGCCTCACCAAGCGGTTCGGCGACGTCGTCGCCGTGGACGCGACCGACCTCGACGTCGCGGAGGGCGAACTCGTCAGCCTTCTCGGCCCATCGGGCTGCGGAAAGTCCACGCTGCTGCGCATGGTCGCCGGCCTTGCGGAGGCGGACGGCGGGACCGTGTCGATCGCGGGCCGCGACGTGACGCGCGAGCCGGCGAACCGCCGGCCGACCGCGATGGTGTTCCAGTCGCATGCGCTCTGGACCCACATGACGGTCGCCGGCAACGTCGCCTTCGGCCTCCGGGTCCGCCGCCTGCCGGCCGCGGAGATCGAGCGCAAGGTCGCCGCGGCGCTCGATCTCGTCGGCCTCGCGGGGTACGGGCGGCGCCTGCCGTCGGAGCTCTCGGGCGGACAGGCGCAGCGGGTGGCGCTCGCCCGCTGCATCGTGGTGGAGCCGCGGGTCCTCCTGATGGATGAACCCTTGTCGGCACTCGACGCCCACTTGCGTGCCCATCTGCGCGAGGAGGTGAAGGCGCTGCAGCACCGTCTCGGCCTGACGATCCTGTTCGTCACCCACGACCAGGAGGAGGCGATGGAGATCGCCGACCGGATCGCCGTCATGGACGCGGGCCGCCTCCAGCAGGTGGGGCGGCCGGGCGAACTCTACGCCGAGCCGCGCACGGAGTTCGTCGCCGGCTTCATCGGGCTGATGAACCTGCGGCCGGTCGCGGTCGCGCGCGGGCGGGCGGACTGGCTGGGCACGGCGCTGCCGACGCGCCTGTCCGACGGCCCCGCCACCGCCGGCGTCCGTCCCGAGGACCTCGCCATCGTGCCGGCCGGCGGCACCGCGGTGCGGGTCGAACGGGTGATCGATTTCGGATCGGTTCGCCGCCTCACCCTCGTCGCCGCCGACGACACGCACCTGCGCCTCCAGACGACGGGCGGCCACGACCTCGCGCCCGGCGCGACCCTGCGCGTCACCCCACGCCGGGTGGCGCTCTACCGCGACGGTGCCCTCGCCGACACCCTCGTTCCCGACGCCGCCGAGATCGCGGCCTGACGCCGAAGGATGCCGCCATGACGACCCGGACCTTCGAAGGCACGC
>JBIJED010000204.1:0-5642 GCA_044343785.1 Azospirillales bacterium
GACGGGCGCTGGGTCGCCATGATCAGGTGGATGCCCGCCGCCCGCGCCATCTGCGCCAGGCGCTGGATCGCCGCCTCGATGTCCTTGCCGGCCACCAGCATCAGGTCCGCCATCTCGTCGACGATCACCACGATGTAGGGGATCTCGGTCAGGTCGATCGGCGTCTCCTCGAACACCGGCTTGCCGGTGTCGGCGTCGAACCCGGTCTGGACCTTGCGGGTGAGGAGTTCGCCCCTCGCCTTCGCCTCGACGAGGCGGGCGTTGTAGCCCTCGATGTTGCGCACGCCGAGCTTCGACATGGCGCGATAACGGTCCTCCATCTCCCGCACCGCCCATTTCAGCGCCACCACCGCCTTCTTCGGATCGGTCACGACGGGGGCGAGGAGATGGGGGATGCCCTCGTAGACCGAGAGCTCCAGCATCTTCGGATCGACCATGATGAAGCGGCACTTCTCCGGCGGCAGCCGGTAGAGCAGCGACAGGATCATGGTGTTGATGGCGACCGACTTGCCCGAGCCCGTGGTGCCGGCCACCAGGAGGTGCGGCATGCGGGCGAGGTCGGCCACCTGCGGCCCGCCGCCGATGTCCTTGCCCAGCACGAGCGGGAGCCTGGCGGTCGAGCGGTCGTAGGCCTCCGCCTCCATCAGCTCGCGCAGATAGACGATCTCGCGCCGGTGGTTGGGCAGCTCGATGCCGATCACGTTGCGGCCGGGCACGACGGCGACGCGGGCGGACACGGCGCTCATGGACCGCGCGATGTCGTCGGCCAGCCCGATGACGCGGGACGATTTGGTGCCGGGTGCCGGCTCCAGTTCGTAGAGCGTGACGACGGGCCCGGGGCTCACCTTCACGATGCGGCCGCGCACGCCGAAGTCCCCCAGCACGCCCTCCAGGATCTCGGCGTTCTTCTGCAGCGCGTCCGGGTCGACCGCGGCCGGGCGTCCCGCGGCGTCGGGCGCCTGGAGGAGGTCGAGCGGCGGCAGCGACGGGCCGGTCGGCCCCGCGTCGAGGCCGAGCGACGCCTGCGCCGCCGGGGCCTTCGGGGCCTTGGCGGCGGGCTTGCGCGCGGGCTCGGCCTGGACGGGGGCCGCGGCGGGCGCCGGGCCGACCACGGGCGCCACGCGCGCCGGGCGGTCGCCCGCCTTCGGCTTCTGACCCTCGCGGCTGCCCGACGGGCGGAGCGTCGCCCGCAGGCCGCCCGGGAGGCCGGACGGCGCGGGGTGGGGGTCGGGGGCGGGGGTCTCCTCCCCCAGCGGTGCCGGCACGATCTGCCGGTCGACCGGGTCGGGACCGAACGACGGATCGCGACGGAACGCCTCGCCGGTGCGGCGCACGGCCTCGCCCAGGTGCGCGCCGCCGACGGCGATCCCCGTACCC
This sequence comes from Azospirillales bacterium, assembly GCA_044343785.1. GTDB lineage: Bacteria > Pseudomonadota > Alphaproteobacteria > Azospirillales > Azospirillaceae > CANGXM01. The sequence continues at coordinate 1,378 of JBIJED010000204.1, forward strand.
ACCGCCTCGCGCCCCCGGCCCGCCAGGGGGCGAAGGTTGCGGGCCAGCCAGATCGGCCAGCGCCAGAGGATGGCGACGTCCTTGTGGGAGAAGCCGACGGTCAGCAGCGCGAGGAAGGCGGTGACATAGAGCGCGGCGGCGGCGATCATCGCCTCGCTGACCAAACCGATGGGGCCGTAGTCGAACGCCTCGGCGTGGACCATCAGGACGTGGCCGACCACGCCGCCCATGTGCGGATGGTGGAGGACCCATCCCTCCCCCGCCGGCCAGCCGGCGAAGGCGATGCTGCCGGTCAGCGTGCCGGCGATCAGCACGAGCAGGCGGAGGGGCCAGTTGCCCGGCCGCCGGTGGCTCGCCGCGCGCACCCCCATCGCGACCACCAGCCCGACGAACACGTAAGCACCGGCACCGAACATCTGCAGCAGCAGGTCCGACAGGTGGGCGCCCGGCAGGCCCAGCATGTTGCGCACGGGCTCGGTCATCGCCACGGCGGCGTTCCAGGAGGGATCCCGCCGGTCGAAGGTGGCGAGCGCGATGACGGTCAGGAACCCCGCGGCGATCATCGCCATGCCGGCGAGTTCGGTGATCCGCCGGACGAGGACGCCGCGCACCTGGGGCGGCAGGAGCGGGGTCTGCGTCCCCTTGGCGATGCGACGCCCGGCCATCGTCCCGTCCTCTCCCTCAGCCACCGAGGATGCGCGCCATCCGGGCGCAGCACTCGGCGACGGTGTCGGCGTCGTGGACGAGGGCGATGCGGATGTAGGTGAGCCCGTGGTTCGAGCCGTCGGCCGCGGCCTTGGTCAGGAACGCGCCGGGCAGCACCCGGATGGCCCCCTCCCGCCAGAGCCGGCGCGCCGCCTCCATCCCGTCGCCGCACGCCTCCCCCACGTCGAGCCACAGGAAGAAGCCGCCGGGCGGGCGGTAGAAGCCGAACCTGTCGCCGAGCGCCGCCTCGGCCGCGTCGAACTTGCGCCGGTAGGCCTCACGGTTGGCGACCACGTGCGCCTCGTCGGTCCACAGCGCGGCGGCCGCCGCGAAGGCCGGCAACGGCGTGCCGGCGTTGGCGTAGCTGCGCAGGCGGGCGAACGCCCGGAGCAGCCGCGGGTCGCCCGCCACGAAGCCCGAGCGAAGGCCCGCCGCGCTCGACCGCTTGGAGAGCGAGTGGAAGACCAGCAGGTTGGCGAGCGGCGCCTCGCCGCCGAGCGCCAGCGCGACCTCGAGGGCACCGGCCGGGGGCGTCCGGTCGTAGATCTCCGCATAGCACTCGTCGACCGCGAGCGTGAAGCCGTGGGTCCGGGCGAGGCCGATCGCCTTCGCCAGATAGGCCGGGTCGGCGCACGCGCCCTGCGGATTGGCGGGCGTGGTCAGATAGAACAGCGCGGTGCGCGCCAGCGTCTCCTCCGGGATCGCGTCGAGGTCGGGGAGAAACCCCGTCGCCTTCGTCGCCGGAAGCAGGACCGCGTCCGCCCCCGCGATCGTCCCCGCCCCCTCGTAGACGGCGTAGAACGGGTTGGGCATCAGCACCGCGGGCCGGCGCCCCGCCTTCTCCTGCGGCACGCAGAGCTGGGCCGCGAGGTAGAGCCCCTCGCGCGTGCCGGCGAGCGGGAGGATCGCCGTCTCGGGGTCGACGAAACCGTCGGGAAGCGCGTAGCGGCGGGCGAGCCAGCCGGCCGCCGCCTGCCGCCACGCCGGGGTTCCGGCGGTGGGCGGATACTTGCCCCAGTCCGTGATCGGCTGCGCCGCGAGCGTCCCGGTCAGGATCGACGGCGGCACGTGCTGCGGCTCGCCGACCGACATCGCCACGGGCACGCGGTTCGACGCCGGCGTCACGTCGGCCAGAAGCTGGGCCAGCCGGGTGAAGGGATAGTCGGTCAACCGGTCGAGCCGGTCGTTGATCACGGCGGACGTCATGGCGCGGTCGGCGTCGGGAACGACAGCCGACCATGCCATGACGTCCGGGCGGTCACAAGGACGGGTCTGGGACAAATCAACCATTTGTCGGGAGTTGTTGCAGCCACGGCTCATGCGCGTCGGGCGGAGGGGACGGCCCCTCCGCCCGTGCGTCCGGCGTCAGGTGCCGATCGTGCGCGCCCAGCGCTCCTCCTGCGAGCGACCGCCGTAGCCATAGGCGTGTCCGTCGACCGCGTGGACCAGCACGTAGCTCTCCTCGTGAAGCGGACCGAGCAGTGCCTGCATGCCCTCGAACGCCGCGTGCACGAAGCGGGTGGTCTCTGCCCGGGTGTTCGTGCCCGCGGTGATCTTGATGTCCAGCCAGACCGCAGAGAGGCCGCGGTCGGTCGGACGTTGGCCGCCCACGAACCAGCCGTCGGGGTCGGCCGGTTCGACGAGGACGGCGGTGATGGCGGGATCCTTGCCCAGCGTCTCGGCGCCCAGCCGCGCCGCCAGGGCGGCGATGGGGGCGCGAAGCTCCGGGCGGGGCTGGGGGGTGACGTAGCGGACGGTGATCATCGGCATCGAACTGCTCCTTCGTGCGCCGTTGCCGAGCGACGTTGCGCCCCCGCGAAAATCATGGGAACACTATGGACGACGTCTATTGCGATAACGGATCGTTATGATGCTCGACCTCGCGTCCGTCCGCCTCTTCGTCCTCGCATCGCGGTTCGGCAACCTGACGCGCACGGCCGAGGCCGCCGGCACCGTCCAGCCGGCGGTCAGCCAGAGGCTGCGACAGCTCGAATCGCAATTGGGAACCCGTCTGCTGGAGCGGACACCGCGGTACGTCCGCCTCACGGCCGAGGGGGCCGCCTTCCTGCCGAAGGCGGAGGCGCTTCTCACCGCACACGACGAGGCGCTTCGGCCGTCATCGGCGTCGCGCGTCCGCTTCGCCGTCGGGTTCAGCGATCACGCGATCGGCATGGGGCTGGAGGTGCTGCTGCGGCGGGTCCGGGCGGCCCTGCCGCCGGAGGCGGTGCTGGAGGTCCGGGTCGGCCTGTCTCACGCGATGCGGGCCGCCTTCGCGGACGGGGCCTGCGACGCCTGCATCCTGCGTCGCGAGGCCGGGGGCCAGGATGGAGAGGTGCTGGGCACCGATCCGCTCGGGTGGAAGGCGGTCCCGGGCCTCGTTCCGGAGGACGGTGCGGTCCCGCTGGCGTTGTTGCCGGCACCATGCGGGGTGCGGGAGACGGCGGTCCGCTCGCTCGACGTCGTTCGGCGACCGTGGCGGGAGGCCTTTTCCGCCGGAAGCTGCGCCGCTCTGCTGGCGGGACTGCGGGCGGGGTGCGGCGTGGCACCGATGGGCCGGATCGCCGCCGCGGGGATTCCAGACCGCGGCGACGACTTCGATCTGCCGCGACTGCCGGTTTCGGAAATCGTGCTGCTCGGCCGGACCGGGACGCCCGTATCGTCCGCGGCCGTTCGCGCACTCGCGAGCGGAGTCCGGGCGGGCCTCGGGTGATCGGTGCCCGCAGGAACCGCACCTGAGGCGATCAAAGGGTCCCGTCGACCGGCCCTGAACGCCCCAGGTGGCAAGGCCCGCGACGCGGCGGGCGCGCCCTCAGAGCGCCTCGGCGTTCGTCTCGCCGGTGCGGATGCGCACGGCCTGGACGAGGTCGTAGACGAAGATCTTGCCGTCGCCGATGCGGCCGGTGTTGGCCGCCTTCTGCACGGCCTCGACCACGCTCTCGACCTGCTCGTCGGTCACGCCGACCTCGACCTTCACCTTGGGCAGGAAGCTCACCGAGTACTCCGCGCCGCGGTAGATCTCGGTCTGCCCCTTCTGCCGCCCGAAGCCCTTCACCTCGCTGACGGTCAGTCCCTGGATGCCCAGCGTCGTCAGGGCCTCCCGGACCTCGTCCAGCTTGAACGGCTTGATGATCGCCATCACCATCTTCATGTCACGTTCCCTTCTCGCCTTCCCTCGCCCGGGACCCGCCGGTTCGCCGGTGGGTCGGGCCGGCTCGGTCCCCGCCGGTGGTTCAAGATCCGTGCCGGCATGCTTCGTTGCCGAGGGTCTCGCGCCGTCGCATCGACGCTCCGCCCGCCTGCACAAGAAGCGACTGGATTGCCGACGCCTTGGGCAGAAGGGTGCGACGTCCCGGCGCGCTGGACAAGCCGTTTCGCGCCACCGATGCTCATACCATGACCGACACACTCCGAGATGGTCCGGCCGACCGCGCCTGCGACGTGCTGATCGTGGGCGGCGGCCTCGCCGGCCTCACCCTCGCCGCCGCCCTCGGGGGCGCCGGCGTCGACACGATCCTCGTCGACCGCGAGAGCGCCGACGCACGCCTGCTCGACACCTTCGA
>JBIJED010000205.1:0-5640 GCA_044343785.1 Azospirillales bacterium
GTTCGCCTCGCGCGGGAAACCGTTGACGAGGCTGCCGATGTCCGCGGTCGTTCCGCCCACGTCGACCACCATCGCGTCGCCGGTGCCTGTCAGGATGGTGGCCCCGCGCATGGAGTTCGTCGGACCCGAGGCGAAACCGAACACGGGATGCCGCGCCGCCATCGCGGCCCGCATCACCGTCCCGTCGTTCTGGGTCAGGTAGACCGGCGCGCGGATGCCGGACGCGGCCAGCGCCGCCTCGAACGCCGCCACGGTGCGCATGCCGAGCGCCGACAGGGCGGCGTTCAGCAGGGTGACGTTCTCCCGTTCCAGCAGGCCGATCCGGCCCAGCTCGTGCGACAGGGTGATCGACACGCCGGGGCAGAGTTCGGCCAGCATCTCGGCCGCCCGCATCTCGGCCGCGGCGGTGAGGGGCGAGAAGGCGGCGGTGATCCCCACCGCGCCGATCCCGGCGTCGCGGACGCGCGCGGCGGCGGCGCGCACCGCCGCCTCGTCCAGCGGCGCGATGGGCCGGCCGTCGTACTCGTGCCCGCCGGCGACCATGATCGTCATCGGGTCCACGGCGGCACGCAGGTCGTCCGGCCAGTCGACCGTCGGCGGGAGGGAGGCCCCCGCCGGCAGGGAGATCCGCAGCGCGGCGATCCGGACGAGGTCGCGGCGCTCGACGACCGCGTTGGTGAAGTGGGTGGTGCCGATCATGACGGCGTCGATGCCGTCGGCCCGTGGCCCGGCCTCGGCCAGAAGCCGGGCGAGGCTCGCCGCGACGCCACCCGTCACGTCGTCGGTGGTGGGGCTCTTGACTGCCGCGAGGAGAACGTCGTCCTCGACGAGGACGGCGTCCGTGTTGGTGCCGCCGACGTCGATCCCGATGCGCTTCATGATGTCCGGATGTCCTGCCTGTCGGTGCCGCCGCGACGTGACGGCGGCGTTGTCGGCCAGTCTGGCAGCAACCCTGCGCCGGGGCTCGACGCTCGCCTCCAGGCCGAGGTTCAGCGCTTCAAGCTCCCCAACGCAGGGCGGCGGTGCGCACGGGGGCGTCCCACAGGGCCTCGAGGCGATCGTCGAGGACGGTGCAGGTCACCGAACAGCCGGCCATCTCCAGCGAGGTGACGAAGGAGCCCGTCAGATGGCGCGCCACCGAGACGCCGCGACCCTCGATCACCTTCCGTGCGGCGTTGGCCATCAGGTACAGTTCCATCGTCGGCGTGCCGCCGAACCCGTTGACCAGGAGGATCACGCGCGCACCGGGGGACGGAGCGAGATCGTCCAGGACAGCCCCCACCATCTCGGCCGCGATCGCGTCGGCGGTGGCGAGCTTCACCCGGCGGCGGCCGGGTTCGCCGTGGATGCCGACGCCCATCTCCATCTCGTCCTCGGCGAGGGTGAAGGTGGGGCGGCCGGCGGCGGGAACGGTGCAGGACGTCAGCGCCACGCCCATCGACCGCGTGCGCCGGTTCGTCCCGTCGCCCAGCGCCTTCAGATCGGCCAGCGGCGCCATCCGCTCGGCCGCCGCACCGACGATCTTCTCCACGATCAGCGTGCCCGCGACGCCCCGCCGCCCGGTCGTCCAGGTGGAGTTCTCCACCGCCACGTCGTCGTCGGTGCGGACGGTCAGGACCTCACGGCCGAGGATCTCCGCCGCCATCTCGAAGTTCATCACGTCGCCCTCGTAGTTCTTGACCACGAACAGGCATCCCGCACCGGTCTCCACCGCCTCGGCCGCAGCGACGATCCGGTCGGGTGTGGGCGAGGTGAAGACCTCGCCCGGAACCGCCGCGTCCAGCATGCCGTGGCCGACGAAGCCGGCGTGCAGCGGCTCGTGGCCCGACCCGCCGCCGGAGACGAGGGCGACCTTGCCCGCCACCGTCTCCCGCCGGCGCACGAACCGGCGCCCGGGACCGAGCGTCACGATGTCGGCGTGGGCGGCGGCGAAGCCGTCCAGGCTCTCGGCCAGAACCGTGTCGGGTCCGTTCATCAGCTTCTTCATCGCTCATCCTCCCCGTTTCTTCCGGCCTCTCCCTCGGCGAACCGCGCGAGGCGGGCGATCAGGTCCTTGACCATGCCGTCGAAGGCGCCGTTGCGTGCCGCGTCGCCGAGGTCGGGCACGTCGACGGCGATCGTGCGGACCGCGTGGCGCTGCGCCCCGCCGGACAGCCGGCCCGGGTGCGCACGCTCGTAGGCGGCCATGAACACCGCCCGTTCGGCCGCCGACAGATGGATCGTGTCGAACAGCAGCGGCACGTGCTGCGGCGGGATCGGCACGGGGTAGGCCGGGTTGGTGATCTGGCTGATGAACGACCGGTTGGTGCCCAGCGCCCCGGCCAGCCGCTGCCGCGTGCCCGCGGGGCGTCGGTCGAGCACGTCGCGCAGGATCGCCTTGTAGGCGGCGACGCCGCCGTCGCGCCCGTCCTCGCCGGTCACGGCGCGCCCCTCCGCAGGTCGTGGCCGGCGACCGCCGCCTTGACCGCGGCCACCGCCCGCGGCGCGACCGACAGGACGCGCAGGCCCGCGTCGAGCAGCGCCGGCACGATCGCGGGATCGGCCGCGGCGTCGCCGCACAAGGACACCTCCACGTCGCGTTCGATCCCCGCCGCGACCGTGCGGCGGACGAGGTCCAGCACCGCCGGATGGGCCGCGTCGTTGAGCCCCGCGACCGCGCCGATGTCCCGTGCCGCGGCCATCACGTACTGCGTCAGGTCGTTCGAGCCGATCGAATAGAAGGCGGCCGGGATCGCGGCCGCGCACAGCGCCGCCGCCGGCACCTCCACCATGATGCCGAGCGGCGGGCGGGCGTGGGGAACCCCCTCGGCCGCGAGGTCGGCGACGGCCGCGTCGAGCAGGGCGGCGGTGCGGGCGAGTTCGTCCGCCACCGCCACCATCGGCAGCATCACCTTCACCGGCCCCTCGGCCGCCGCCCGGGCGAGTGCCCGAAGCTGGACCCGGAACACCTCGGGCCGGGCGAGCGAGAGACGAACACCCCGCACGCCGAGGAAGGGGTTCGTCTCGCCGTCGATCGTCAGGCCCGGCACCGGCTTGTCCCCGCCCGCGTCGAGCGTGCGGATGGTCACGGGCCGGCCGGCCGCCCACCGCACGATCCGCACATAGGCGTCCGCCTGCGCCGCCTCGCCGGGCAGGCCGCCCGACCCGTGGAACAGGAACTCCGTCCGCACGAGGCCGACGCCGTCGCAAAGCGCGGGGTCGAGCCCGTCGAGCTCGGCCGGATCGGCGACGTTCAGCAGGATGCGCACCGGCGTCCCGTCTGCCGTGCGCGCGGGTTCGAAGAGGCGCGCGGCGGCAAGGGTCGCCGCCGCCGCGCCGGCCCGTCGCCGCGCGTCGAAGGCGGCCAGGGTCGCCGCCGCGGGGTCCAGCACCACCTCGCCCGCTCCGCCGTCGACCAGCGCCGTGCGGGCGGTGGGTTCGATCGCGCCGAGCCCGACCACCATCGGCACGCCGCGCGCCCGTGCCAGCATCGCGACATGGGCCGAGGGCGACCCCTGGGCGAGGACGATGGCCCCGCCCCGCGACCAGTCGACCGACAGGAAGCGCGACGGCGTCAGGTCGTCGGCCACCAGCACGGCGCCGGGCGGCACCGTGGGCGCGCCGCCGCCGCCCGACAGGCGTTCCAGCACCCGGTCGCGGATGTCGGCGATGTCGGACGCGCGGGCGCGGAAGTACTCGTCCTCGGCGGCCTCGTAGTCGGCGATCTCGCCGGCGAGGGCGTCGGTCCACGCGACATCGGCCGGATGCCCGACCTCGATGCCCGCGAAGGCGTCGACCGACAGCGCCTCGTCCTCCAGCATCGCGACCTGGAAGGCCAGGATGTCGGCCCCGTCGCCGTCGGCCGCGTCGGCCATGGCCGCCAGCTCGTCGTGCGCGTCGGCGATGGCGCGGCGCAGGTCCGCCGCCTCGGTCGCCGGGTCGCCCGACGCCGTTCGGCGCGCCGCGGCGGCGGCGAGCATCACCAGAGGCCCCGCGTGCAGGCCGGCGGAGGCCGGGCGGCCCCGGAGGACGGTTTCGTCGTGCGCGCCGTCGGACATCTCCACCCTCAGCCCTCCGCCTCCTCGTCGAACCGCCGCTCGATCAGTGCGACGACGGCGCTGAGCGCCCGGTCGGCGTCCGGACCGGCGGTGCGCAGATGCAGGACCGTCCCCTGCGCGGCCTTGACCCGCATCACCTTGACCGGGCTCTTCGCATCGGTCCAAGGACCCGCGGGGTCGAGGGCGAACTCGACCGAACTCGCGAACGCCTTGGCGAGACGGGTCAGCTTCACCGACGGACGGGCGTGCAGCCCGACCGCGTTGGTGAGCCGGACCGCGGCCGTGTGCGGGCCGTCGCCGGTCAGCAGGGCGCCGGGCACCGCACCGGGCAGGCCGTCACTGGGCATAGAGCTCCTCCGCCGTGCGCCGGACGGTCTCCAGCGGCGATCCGCCGGACGCCTCGGTGGCCGCGATCACCGCGCCCTCGACGACCGGGGCGTTGCAGACGACGACGCGCCCCCGCCACGCCTCCTCGGACATCTCCACCGCCATCTCCGCGTTCGTCTCCGCCCCGCCGAGGTCGACCAGGATGGCGACGCCCGCTTCGGACCAGGCCCGCCGCACGGCCTCCTGAATGCCCGCGACGCTGGTCCCGAGGCCGCCCGCGGCGTCGCCGCCCGTCCAGGCGAGCGGCACCATGTCGCCCACCATCTGCCGGACCATGTCGGCCGCCCCCTCCGCCACCTTGGCCGAGTGGGAGACGATCACGATGCCCACGTTGCCCGCCATGCCTCAGCCCTCCAGTCGCCGTGCGGCCGCCGCCACCATCAGGGACGCCGACCGCGCCCCGGGGTCCATGTGACCGATCGACCGGTCGCCCAGAAAGGAGGCGCGCCCACGCAGCGCCTTCATCGCCACCGTGGCCACGGCGGCCTCCGCCGCCACCGCCGCGGCGCGCGACGGCGGCGCCCCGCCGGCCAGCGCCTCGTGGAGCGGCAGGAGGACGTCGAGCAGGGTCTTCTGCCCCGCCTCGGACTTGCCGCGCGCCTTCACCGCCGCGACCGCCCGGCCGAAGGCCACGACCGCGTCGGCGCGGGTCGGCTCGGGCGGGAGCGCCTTGCCCAGCTCCAGGAACAGGGTTCCGTAGAGGGGGCCCGACGCACCGCCCACCGTCATGACCAGCGTCGTCCCGACCGCCTTCAGCAGATCCGGCCACGGCAGGGCCGCGTTGACGGGCAGGTCGGCCAGCACGGCCTCGAACCCGCGGCGCATGTTCACGCCGTGGTCGCCATCGCCGATCGCCTGGTCGAGCCGGGTCAATTCGTCCGCGGCGGCCACGACCGCCTCGGCCACCGCCCTGACGAGGGCCTCCCGGGCCCCGGCATCGGTCGTCATCGGTTCCTCCTCATGCGCCCGCCCGGATGCGTGCCCCGGCGGCATCGAACCAGAGCGCCCCGATCAGGGCCAGATCGACCGGATCGCCCTCGTCGATCCCGGCGTCGGGTTCGGCCAGGGTGACGATCTTGTGCTCGCCCAAATCGACGTGCAGGTGGTTCTGGTCGCCCAGATGCTCGATCCAGCGGACCCGGCCGGCAGCGTGTCCGTTCGTGGCGCGCGTGATCCGCAGATGTTCGGTCCGGGCCCCCACCGTCGCCGTGCCGCG
>JBIJED010000206.1:0-5636 GCA_044343785.1 Azospirillales bacterium
GTCGCCGCCGAGCGCACCCTTGGGCGTCGGCACGGGTTCGACCGTGCGCACGAAGGTCGGCTCGCCCGCCCCGGCACCCCGGCCGGCCGACTGGCCGTCCTTCACCGCGTGCGGGGGCAGGCGCGGTGTCCGCCCGTCCGGCGCGCCGGGCACGAGGTCGAGCGAGGCCGTGTCGCCGATGAGCCTCCGGCGCGCCTCGGTGTAGGCGGGCGAGAGCAGGGCCGCGACCGGCACGTCCGGGTCGTCGCCGTACCAGGCGTCGCGGTCGGCCACCGCCAGCTTGAACGCCTCGACGATCGTATGGACGAAGTCCGGCCCCAGCGGGTCCATCGCCGCGACGTCGAACCCCGAGAGCAGCGCCAGCTGCTGGAGCAGCACCGGCCCCTGGCTCCACGCGCCGCACTTGGCGATGGTGAGGCCGGCGTGGTCGAGCGTGAGCGGGTCCTCCCATCCGGCGCGCCAGCCCGCCATGTCGGCGCCCGTCAGCACGCCCCGGTGCGGACGGCCCGAGACGTCCATCACGTCCTGCGTCCGGCACCACCGGTCGATCGCCTCGGCCACGAAGCCCTCGGCCCAGGCGGTGCGGGCGCGGTCGATCCGCCGCTCCCGGGTCCCGCCGCCCGCCTCGCCCTGCGCGACGAGGCGGCGCCACGTCGCGGCCAGCGTCGGGTTGCGGTGCAGGCTCCACGCCGCCGGCGCCTCGCCGCCTGAAAGCCAAAGGGCGGCGGACGTCGGCCAGTCCCGCTCGAACATCGCCTTCAGCTGGGCGATGGAGGCGGCGACCCGGGGCAGGACGGGGTGACCGCCATCCGCATAGCCGATGGCCGGTTCGAGCACCGTCGCGAGGTCCATCGTGCCGTGGTCGCGCAGCATGAGGAGCCAGGCGTCGGTGGCGCCCGGGATCGACGCGGCGAGGCTGCCCGTCCCCGGCACCATGTCGAGGCCCTCGGCCCGGTAGTGCGCGATGGTCGCGCCCGCGGGCGCCGGGCCCTGGCCGCAGAGCACCCGCGTCCGCCCCGTGGCCGCGTCGAACACGATGGCCGGCATGTCGCCACCGGGGCCGTTCAGGTGCGGCTCCACCACCTGCAGCACGAAGCCGGCGGCCACGGCGGCGTCGAAGGCGTTGCCGCCCCGCTCCAGCATCGCCATGCCCGCCGCCGAGGCGAGCCAGTGGGTGGAGGCGACCATGCCGAAGGTGCCCTTCAGCTCCGGACGGGTGAGGATCACGGGACGGGTCTCCTGAAACGGCGGTTCGGTCGCCGGACCATGGACCCCACCCGCGGTGGGGGCAAGCGGCGGCGCGCAACCCTTCCCCGCGGAGCCGGCGCTTCACAGGCCGCGCACGCTCGCCCATGACTGGTGTCGTTCCTCCCGCCCCCTCTTCCGTCCGTCGTCCATGACCGCCCCCGGCGCCGCCCCGCACCGCCACGACCGGCTCGACGCCATGGCCGCGTCGGTCCTGCTCCTGTGCTGTGCGCTCTGGGGGTTCCAGTCGGTCGCGATCAAGCTCGCCACGCCCGGCATCCCCCCCTTCCTCCAGGCCGGCATCCGCTCGGTGATCGCGCTGGCGTTCCTGTGGGCGTGGTCGGCGTGGCGGGGCGTGCGGCTGGTCGAGCGCGACGGCACGCTGGCCGCGGGGCTCCTCGTCGGCGCGCTCTTCGCGCTGGAATTCGCCTTCCTCTACATGGCGCTGAACTTCACGACCGCGTCGCGCGCGGTCGTGTTCCTCTACACCGCGCCCTTCTTCACCGCGCTCGGCCTGCACCTGTTCGTGCCCGGCGAGCGGGTCCGCCGGCATCAGGTGGTCGGCCTCGTGTGCGCCTTCGTCGGCGTGCTGGCGGTCTTCGCCGACGCGCTGGCGTTCCCGGACGCGACGATGCTGCTGGGCGACGCGCTGGCCCTCGTCGCCGCGGCCGGGTGGGCCGCGACGACGGTGGTGGTGAAGGGCTCGCGCCTCATCGGCATCAGCCCGAACCGCACGCTGGCCTATCAGCTCGCGGTGTCCGCCGCGGTCCTGCCGCTCCTGTCGCTCGCGACGGGCGAGCCCGGGATCGTGCGGCTGGACGCGGTGGTCGTCGGCTCGGTCCTCTATCAGGCCGTCGTGGTCGCCTTCGCCAGCTATCTCGCATGGTTCTGGCTCATGCGGCACTACCCGGCGCCGCAGCTCTCCGCCTTCACCTTCTTCGCGCCGCTGTTCGGCGTGGCCGGCGGCGCCCTCGTGCTGGGCGAGGCGGTGGGGACCGGCCTCGTCGTCGGCGCGGTCTTCGTCGGCACCGGCATCTGGCTCGTCAACCGCCCGGTCCGGCGTTGACCGGCGTCAGGCCGGCCGGCACGGGAGCCGTCACGGGAGCGGGCAGGGGGAAGGCATCGAGCCAGACGGCGGTCTCCCCCGCCAGCCGATCGCGCCCCGGGTTGTCGTAGGCGACGAGGATCTCCCGCCCGCCGCCGGGCAGGGTGCGCAGCGCGATTCCCTCGGCGTGGTCGAAGCCGATGCCGTTCGGCACGTCGAGCACCGGCTCCAGCGCCGTGCGCGGGACGATCTGCGGCTGCTCGGCCGCGATCGCGTCGCGCCAGCGCCAGACCTTGACCGGCCCGTCGAGGTCCATCGTCGGCCCGGCCAGAACCAGCAGGTCGCGCCCGTCGCGGAACAGCTCGCGGATGCCCAGCCCGTCGAGGTCGAGCATGTGCCGCACGTAGGGCTCCACGTCCTTCGGCCCGAGGCGGAGCCGGTCGTCGGCGCAGCGCACCGGCGCCTCCAGCACGACCGCCCAGCCGCGCAGCACCGGGCCGCGAAGGCCGAGGAAGACCCGGTCGCCGGAGACGGCCAGCCCCTCGATGTCGAGCCCGTTCTCCTTCGCCGGGATGCCGAGGAAGGGGGCGAGCGTCGGGTCCTTCGCCAGCGCCTTGGTCAGCCCGTTCCCGCCCTTGGAGAACTTCAGCCACGCGGCCCGCCGCTCGCCGTCCGCCCGCACCGGAATGCGGTCGCCGTGCGTCAGCGGGATGCGGGCGAGGAGGTGGCGGTTCGCCTGCGCCTTCACCTGGGTCAGGCGCGCCAGCATCTCCCCGGGCGTCTGCTCGTCCGGCTTCGGGCGCTTGCGCGCGAGGCTGTGGGAGCCGACGACCCAGAGCCAGTCGCCCTCCACGTCCATCCCCTCGATGTCCACCTCGCCCTCGGCGTCCGGCAGGTCGACGAGGTCGTGCAGGCGGAAGGTGCGGTGGTCGCCGTAGCGGTCCGCCCCCTCGGCGGTCAGCCGCTCGATGGTCGCCGTCTCGTCCGAGGCGGCGAACAGGTACGGCCCGTCCGGCGTGATCACCGAAAGGTCGTTGCGCACCGCCTCGTCGATGTCGGTGTGGGCGTCGTGCCGCGCGAGGTCGAGGAGGACGCGGCGCGGCCCGCCCGCGCCCTTAATCTTTGCTTCACCGGTCCGCGGCATGGTGAGGATACTCCGTTCGATTTGGAAGGACATGACGATGGACATCACCGGTACCGATCCCGTGAAGGCGCAGCTCGCCATCGTGGCGCTCAAGTCCGAGCGGCAGAGCCAGCAGGCCATCGCCGGTCTCGTCGGCCAGGTCCTGGAGCAGTCGAAGGCGATCGCGACCCCGGCCGCCGCCGGTCCGGGCCGCGGCAACGCGGTCGACACCAGCGCCTGAGGCCGGTGCCCGGGTCACCGGGCACCCTCTTTCCCGCATGTCGGGCCGGCTGGTCCGGGCACCGCCGATGTCGAGGGCGGCCCGGGTCACCGGGCGCTCCCTCTCGTCACGGGCGGCCCTGACGGGCGCGCCCGCCCCATCTCCCACAGCAGGATCGCCGCGGTGGCGGCGACGTTGAGCGACTGCACGGCGCCTCCGCCGGGCAGCGTCGCGACCTCCGCGCAGGCGTCGAGCGTCCGGCGCCCGAGTCCCTCCTCCTCGTTCCCGAGCACGAGCGCCACGGGCCGCGGATCCGACCCGAACCCCGCGAACGTCGCCCCCCGGCCGAGCGCCGTGCCCACGACCCGGTGCGAGCCCGACAGTCGGCGCAGCGCGCGTGGCAGGTCGGTCGCGCGGGCGACCTCCAGGTGGAACAGGCCGCCCTCCGACACGCGATAGGCCGCCTCCGACGGAAGCGCCTGCGCCGGGTGGTCCGACAGGACGAGCCGCCGGATCCCGAAGAAGGCGGCCGAGCGGGCGATTGCGCCCAGGTTGTGCGGGTTGCCGACCCCGTCCAGCACCAGGAGCGGGCCGTCCGCCGCATCCGCGTCGAAGGCGGGCACCGGGCGCGCCGTCATCACGGCCACGATGCCCCCGTGCATGGGCGTGCCGGCCACCTTGGCCAGTTCCTCCGCGCCGACGAGGCGGTAGGGCCGCCGCAGCCCGGCGAGACGCACCGCCATGTCGCCCACCGCCGGCGCCGTCGCCTCGTCGAAGAACAGGCGCAGGATGCTGCCGGGCGCCGTCGCCTCCAGCGCGCGCACGGCCGGCAGGCCGCAGATCCGCACGGTGTCCGGCCGGTCCCCGGACGGTGCCGGCCGGGATCGTGCGTCCCTGTCGCGGGGCTGGGCCCGTGGTGCGGTCCGTTTCCCGCGTTGATCGGTGCGCCCGAATCTCTGTACAACCATCCCGGGAAGATCCTAGCGGGAAACCGGACGATGAAGGAACTGCGCTGCTTCTGTCTCGGGACGCCCGAGGTGCTCGCCGCGATCGACTTCCACCGGCGGCGCCAGCTCATCGAGCCGCTGCCGGGCGGGATCGTCGACGTGAGCTACGAAATGATGCCCGAGTTCAAGATGCGGATCACGCACCGTATGGGCAAAGGGGAGGCGACCTACGTCACCACGCTCGAGCACGAGGAGGTGCTGACGTCGGTCGTCGCCTGGCTGCTCCGTCGCCGCGTCCGCCTGCCCGCGCAGTCGGAGAAGATCCTCTACCTGATCGGCGGGTCGCTGTTCGTCATGATCACGATGAACTTCCGCAAGAGCCTGCGGACCATCGTGGAGCGGACGGCGGACGCGGCCTGAAGTCTCACGCCCGCCGGCCGGCGAGCATCCCGACGACCGCCGCGGCGGCGGCCGGGGCCCCTGCCGACGGATCGACGGTCGCCGCCGGCCCGGCGTCCGATAACGCGGCCGCCGTCAGCAGCACGATCGCCTCGGCCCCATGGTCGCGCGCGGCGGCCACCGCCTCCGTCCGGGCCACGGCGCCGTCGACGATCGTCAGGAGGACCGCGTAGCCCGCCGCCCGCGCCGCCCCCTCCGCCCCGGCCAGGGCCGCGGCGGCCCGCTCCAGCGGCGCGTCGACGATCAGGGCGACGAGGTGCGTCCGGCTCGTCTTGAGCGACCGGCCCAGGCGGCTCGGCCGGAAGTCGAGGTCGGCGACCGCCCGGCGGACGGCGGCCGTGGTCGCCGCCGAAACCTCCCCGGCATCGTTCAGGACCCGGGAGACGGTGGCGATGGAGACGCCCGCCCGTCGCGCCACGTCGCGGATGGTGGCCGGCCGTCGTTCCGTCGCCGTCGTCCCGCCCATCGCCCGCCCTCCGTCGCCGCTGCGACGATCGCCCGCCCTCCGTCGCCGGTGGGACGCTGGCCGAGGTCGGTTGCGCTCGCATGACGAATCCGTGACGGCTGCGTGTCAGGCGCCGAGTTGACGGAAGCGTT
>JBIJED010000208.1:0-5608 GCA_044343785.1 Azospirillales bacterium
GGCGCGACCCTGCGCGTCACCCCACGCCGGGTGGCGCTCTACCGCGACGGTGCCCTCGCCGACACCCTCGTTCCCGACGCCGCCGAGATCGCGGCCTGACGCCGAAGGATGCCGCCATGACGACCCAGACCTTCGAAGGCACGCTGACCGCCGCGGACCACAAGGGGCACGTCCCGGTGCGCTTCGACGTCCCCGCCGGCACGACGCGGCTGGTCGGCCGCTTCTCCACCACGCCGAAGCGCGCGGCGGGCGCCGGGTTCGACAACATGGTCTGCCTGACCGTCGAGGGGCCGGGCGGCGTGCGCGGCGCGCGGCACAACAACCCCGGGCGCGACTTCGTCATCGACGCGGCCGAGGCGACGCCGGGCTACGTCCCGGGGGCGATCGAGCCAGGGCGCTGGACCGTGTGGATGGACGGCTTCCGCATCCTCGGCCCCGACCCGGTCGGCTGGCGGCTCGAGGTCGACTGCCGCACGGACCCGGTCGGCCGTGCGGCGCCGGCCGCCGCGCCGTTGCGGCCGGCGAAGGGGCCGGGCTGGTACAAGGGCGACCTGCACGCGCACACCTTCCACTCCGACGCGAGCCTGTCGCCCGCCGACCTCGCCGACGCCGCGCGCCGCGCGGGGCTCGACTTCACGACGCTCACCGACCACAACACGGTCTCCGCCCTGGCGGCGTTCGAGCGGCTGGCGGACGCGAACCTCCTGACCATGGGCGGCGTGGAGCTCACCACCCACTACGGTCATGCCCTCGTGCTCGGCACCCGGGCGTGGGTCGAGTGGCGCGCCGGCAGCCTGCCCGGCGTCGCGATGCCCGCGATCGCGCAAGCCGCGCACGCGGCGGGCCACCCCTTCGTGATCGCGCACCCGATGTCGCCGGGCGATCCGGCCTGCACCGGCTGCCGGTGGGAGTTCCCGGACATGCGCCCCGGCCCGGCGCGGCTGGTCGAGATCTGGAACGGCCCCTGGAGCGCCTATAACGAGGAGAGCCTGGCCCTCTTCCACCGCTGGCTCGACGACGGCCACCGTCTGCGCGCGACCGCGGGCACAGACCTGCACGGGCCGAAGGACGCCGGGCGCGCCAACGGCTTCAACCACGTCCATGCGCAGAGCCTGACCGAGGGCGCCGTCCTGGCGGCCGTTGCCGAGGGGCGCAACTATCTGTCGTCCGGACCGCGGCTGATCGCGACGGCGACGGCGGCGGACGGCACCGCCGTGCCGATGGGCGGCACCGTCGAGGCCGGGCGCCCGATCCGCGTCGAATGGGCGGGGGCCGACGGACTTGACCTGCTGGGTGTCGTCGACGGGCGTCGCGGCGAGCCGGTCGCGGTGCGTGGAACCGGGAGCCTGTGGCTGGACGCCGCTCCCGAACGCTGGGCGATGGTGGAACTGCGCGACGCCTCGGGCGTCCTCGCCGCGGTCACGAACCCCATCTTCGTGGCCTGACCGGCGCCCGTCGCGCCGGTCAGTCCGGCCAGGCGAGCAGTCCCGCGAGGCGTCGCGCCTTCCTCTCGGCCAGCGTGGTCCGCGCGACGGCGCCCGCCCCGGCGCGTCTGCAGGTCTCCTCGATGCGGTTCGCGACGACGGCCTCCTGCCCCGGATGCAGGTTGCAGGGGTCGAGATGGAAGAGGCCGTGCTCCACCTCGTGGTCGCGCACGATGACGGGCGGGTCGCCGGCCGCCAGCGCGTCGGCGAGGTCCCAGGCCGCTGCGCCGGCCGCCGCCGGATCGACCCGCACCTCCAGCCGGTCCAGCGGATTGTCGGTCGGATCCGGCACGATGGTCGCGGTCAGGCCCGGGATGCGGGACAACCGTTCCCGCCACAGCAACAACGCCCCCGCCTCGCGCCGGCGGACCGCCGCATGGTCGCGTGCCGCCCAGGCGCGCAGCGCGGCCATCGCGCCGATCACGCTCTCCTTGCCCACCTTCATGCCGCGGCCGATGCCGTTGTTCTGGAGGTACGCGGCCCGGACCAGGTCCTTGCGCCCGGCGATGATGCCCGCGGTCGGCCCGCCGAGGAACTTGTGCGCGCTGTAGACGACGACGTCGGCGCCCTTGGCCAGGAATCCCGTCAGATCGTACTCGGACGCCGCATCGACGACGACGGGGACGCCCTTCGCCCGGCAGACCTCGGCGAAGCTCTCCAGCGGGATCTGACCGTAGTCGACCACATGGTGGGAGACGACGTAGAGGGCGGCGGCCGTTCGCTCGTTGATGGCGCCGGCCAGCTGATAGGGCTCCGACTTCGTCGCGGTTCCCACCGGCACCGGCCGGGCGCCGGCGAGGCGGATCGACTGCTCCACCGGCGCACCGTAGTGGCACATGTGCCCGACCTGGATCGGAACCTCGTGCTTCAGCCCGGTCGCGTCGGGCAGCCGCTCGATCGCGCACAGGTCGGCCCCGGTCATGGCGCCCGCGATCGACAGCGTGATGCCGGCGGCGGCGCAGGCGGTCACGAACCCGGCCTGCGATCCGCAGGCGACGGCGATCTCCGCGCTCGCCTTGCGGTGCAGGTCGCCGATCTCGACGAAATGCGGAAGGAACGCCGATACGGCGTCCACGGCCTGCGGCACGACGATCGAGGCGCCGAGGCCGGTCATCGTGCCCGACACGTTGATGATGGGGCGCAGGCCCTCGGCCGGGCGCGGATCGGAATTGCTCAACATCGTCGTCTCCCTCAGTCCCTCACCGCCACGATGGCCTCGATCTCCACCGGGATGTTCATCGGCAGCGAGCCCATCCCCACGGCCGAGCGGGCGTGGAGGCCCGCCTCGCCGAAGACATCCACGAACAGATCCGAACAGCCGTCGATGACCCGCGGATGATCGCGAAAGCCCGGCACGGCGTTCACCATGGCGAGCAGCTTCACCACCATCGCCACCCGGTCGAGCGAGCCGAGCGCCTCCCGCATCGCGGCAAGAAGGTTGAGCCCCGTCAGCCGGGCGGCGGCGCGGGCGTCCTCGATCGACGCCGCCTCCCCCACCCGCCCCTCGATCACGCTGCCGTCCGACCGAACGGGCCCCTGCCCGGACAGGAACAGGAGCGCGCCCACGCGGCGCGCCGGGACGAACCGGGCGATCGGCCTGGGCGCCGGCGGAAGCACGACGCCGAGGGCGGCGAGCCGGGCCTCGGCCCCGTCGGGCAGGGGCGTCATGACAGATCCTCGCGGATGCAGGCGGCGACATGGCCGGGGCCGACCGGCCGCGACGGGGGGACGGCGTCCGCGCAGGCGGGCAGCGCGTGGGGGCAGCGGGTGCGGAACACGCAGCCCGACGGCGCGTCGATCGGGCTCGGGATGTCGCCGGCCAGAACGGTCCGCCCCCGCGGTGCCGTCGGGTCCGGCACCGGGGCGGCCGACAGCAGCGCACGGGTGTAGGGATGGGCCGGCGCGCCGATCACGGCGTCGACCGGCCCCGCCTCCATCACCCGGCCGAGGTACATGACCACGACCTCGTCGCAGAGGTGATCGACCACCGCGAGGTCGTGGGCGATGAACAGGAGCGTGAGGCCCAGCTCCTCCTGGAGATCCTGGAGCAGGTTCAGGACCTGGGCCTGCACCGAGACGTCGAGCGCCGAGACCGCCTCGTCGGCGACGATGAACTCCGACCCGACCGCCAGCGCCCGGGCGATGCCGATGCGCTGGCGCTGGCCGCCGGAGAACTCGTGCGGCCAGCGGCGCATCTGTTCGGGCCGCAGCCCGACGCGCTGGAGGAGTGCCGCCGTCCGGTCCCGCCGTTCGGCGCGCGGCATGGCCCCCTGCGCCGTCAACGCCTCGCCGACGATGTCCTCGACCCTCAGCCGCGGGTTCAGGCTCGAGAACGGGTCCTGGAAGATGATCTGCATGCGCCGGCGCAGCGCCCGCAGCGGGCCGGCGCCGAGCGCGGTGACGTCGATCCCGTCGAAGACGACGCGCCCGCCCGTCGGCTCCACCAGCCGAAGGATGCTGCGCCCGACCGTCGTCTTGCCCGACCCGCTCTCGCCCACGAGGCCGACGATCCTGCGGCGGGGCACGGCGAAGCTGACGCCGTCGACCGCCTTGACCACCGCCCGCGGGCCGCCCCAGCCGCGGCCGACCGGGAAGTGGGTGCGCAGGTCCTCGACCGTGAGCAGCGCGTCGGTCACGCCAGGACCTCCGCGCGGCGGCAGCGGGTGAGGTGCGGGCCGGCCCCCTCGACCGGGCGCAGGTCGGGCATTCCCGCCTCGCACGCGGCCTCGGCGAAGTCGCAGCGCGGGGCGAAGGCGCAGCCGGGCGGCAGCGCCAGCGGGCTCGGCATGGCGCCCGGGATGGCCGCGATCCGGCGCCGGCCCGCCGCGCGCCGGCGTTCGCCGAGCCGCGGGGTGCAGGCCAGCAGCGCCCGGGTGTAGGGGTGGCGGGGACGTGCGAAAAGGGTGCGCACGTCGGCCTGCTCCACCACCCGGCCCGCGTACATGACCGCCACCTCGTGCGCGATCTCGGCCACCACGCCGAGATTGTGGGTGATGAACAGGATGCTCATGCCGAGTTCCGCCTGGAGCTTCCGCAGCAGGTCGAGGATCTGGGCCTGGATGGTGACGTCCAGCGCCGTGGTCGGCTCGTCGGCGATCAGGAGCGCGGGATTGCAGGCGAGCGCCAGCGCGATCATCACCCGCTGGCGCATCCCGCCCGACATCTGGTGCGGATACTCGTCCACCCGCCGCTCGGGCGCCGGGATCTCCACCCGCCGCAGCATCCCGATCGCCCGGACGCGCGCCTCGGCCTTCGACAGCCGCTCGTGCAGCCGCAGCCCCTCGCCGATCTGGTCGCCGACGGTGAACAGCGGGTTCAGGCTGGTCATCGGCTCCTGGAAGATCATGCCGATCTCCCGCCCCCGGATCGCCCGGACCGCGTCCATGGGGGCCGCGGCGAGGTCGACCGTGCGCCCGTCGCGCATGCGGTAGAGGATGCGGCCGCCCGCGATCCGCCCCGATCCTTCCGCGAGCAGGCGCATGATCGACAGGCTGGTCACCGACTTGCCCGAACCGCTCTCCCCCACCACGGCCAGCGTGCGGCCGTGGGGGATCTCCAGATCCACGCCGTCGACCGCGCGCACGGTGCCGGCCGGGGCGTCGAACCACGTGCGCAGATCCTCGACGCGCAGCACCGGATCGGGCGGGAGGGCGTCCGCCATCTCAGAAGGCATCCCCGGCGGCGGCGAAGGGCAGGTTGCTCCCGGCCTCCACGACCCGGTCGCCGATCACGGTCAGGCGCGGGCGGATGCGCCGGTCGAGCCGCAGGGTGCGGCCCATGCTGTCGGGCAGGACGAGGTCGGCGTCGGCGACGTCGAAGACCGTCAGCCGCGCGAAGGCGCCGGGGGCGAAGGGATCGGTCACCGGCTCGCCGACGGCGCGGCGGGCGGCGTCGGTCACCATGCCCACCACCGCCTCCAGCGCGAGGCCCAGCACCAGCAGCTTCGACATGACGAGCGGCAGGTCCCACACCGGCCCGCCGATGTTGCGGGCGTGCAGGTCGGTGGAGATGGTCGTCGGCCTCAGCCCCTGGTCGAGAGCGCGGCGCGCGGTGTCGTAGGCGAAGGAGGCGAAGCCGTGCCCGATGTCGAGCACGAGCCCCTCCGCCTGCATCCGCCGCACGCG
>JBIJED010000209.1:0-5602 GCA_044343785.1 Azospirillales bacterium
GGGCAACAAGTTCGGCGGCCTGTCGACGATCGAGGAGAAGGCGTTCGGCAACCTCGAGAAGATCGGCAAGTCGACCCGCTACGTCGACGTGCTGGAGCCGGCCGGGATGCCGACGAAGGGCAAGGGCCTCTACTTCATGGACACGTCGTCGGCGGCGGCCGAGTGCTGCACCCTCCAGGCGGCGGGCGGATTCGTCGTCCACCTCTTCCCGACGGGGCAGGGCAACGTGATCGGCAACCCGATCATGCCGGTGATCAAGATCTCCGGGAACCCGCGCACCGTGCGCACCATGAGCGAGCACATCGACGTGGACGTCACCGGCATCCTGCGCCGGGAGATGAACATGTCGGACGCGGGCGACGCGCTGATCGACCACACGGTCCGGGTCGCCAACGGCCGCGTGACCAGTGCCGAGGCGCTGGGCCACCGGGAGTTCGTGTTCACCAAGCTGTACCGGAGCGCGTGAGGAACGGGGGCCGGTCGGATGTCGACGGGTCCGCACCGGCCCCGCTTCACGTGGGACGAGACCAAGCGTTCCCGGAACCTCGCGAAGCACGGCGTCGACTTCTCCGCGATCGACGCGTTCGACTGGCATGAGGCCGTCCTGCGGCCCGACCGGCGCTTCGACTACGGCGAGGAGAGGTGGGTCGCCGTCGGGCCGATTCGCGATCGGCTCCATGTCGTCGTATATGTGGTGAGGCAGGACGGCCATCGCCTCGTCTCGTTACGACGGGCCAACTCCCGGGAGGGACGCTTTCATGCCGCCGCGATTGATCGTACCGACGCCTGAAGACGATGCGGCCATCGACCGTGCCCTTGCCGACGCCGATCCGGACGATGTGCCGGAACTGACCGAAGCGTGGTTCCTTGAGGCCGGTCGCGCCCGTGTCGAGGCCGATGGGCGGATCGTCGTCGATCGTCCCGTGTCGGTCCGCGTCGACCCCGAGGTCGTCCGTCGTTTCAAGGCCCAGGGACCCGACTGGGAAGACCGCCTGAACGAGGCGCTGCGGCGCGCCGTCGGCCTCTGAAGGATCCTCCATGCCCGACATCGTCGTCACCGAGTTCATGGACGAGGCGGCGGTCGCCGACCTGTCCGCCACCCACGACGTCGTCTACGACCCCAAGCTCGTCGACCGGGCGGAAGACCTCGTGCGCCTGCTGGCCGGCGCGCGCGGCCTGATCGTCCGCAACCGGACCCAGGTGCGCGGCGTGCTGCTGGAGGCCGCCCCCCGGCTGATGGCGGTCGGCCGGCTGGGCGTCGGGCTGGACAACATCGACGTCGCCGCCTGCGAGGCGCGCGGCATCGCGGTGCTGCCGGCCACGGGCGCCAACGACGACAGCGTCGCGGAATACGTGATCGCGGGCCTGCTGATGCTGCGCCGCGGCGCCTGTTTCGCCTCGGCCGAGGTCGCGGCGGGCGGCTGGCCGCGCAACCGGCTGATGGGGCGCGAGGCGCTCGGCGCCACGCTGGGCCTCGTCGGCTTCGGTGCCATCGCCCGCGCCGTGGCGATCCGGGTGCAAGCGCTCGGCATGCGGATCGTGGGATCCGGCCGCTTTCGGTGCCACGAAGGTCGACCTCGACCGGCTGGTCGCCGACAGCGACGTGATCAGCCTGCACGTCCCCCTCACCGCCGAGACCCGGGGCCTTTTCGGGGCCGACCGGCTCGCCGCGATGCGGCCGGGATCGGTCCTGATCAACGCCGCCCGCGGCGGCGTGGTGGACGAGGCGGCGCTGGCGGCGTCGCTGAGGGCCGGCCATCTCGGCGGCGCCATGCTCGACGTCTTCGACGTGGAGCCGCTGCCGGGCGGCGGGCCGCTGGTCGACGTGCCCAACCTGATCCTCACGCCCCACGTCGCGGGCGTGACGGTCGAATCGAACGAGCGGGTGAGCGCCGTGACCGTCGCCAACGTCCGCCGCGTGCTGGGACCCCGCCCGTGAGCGTCGAGACCCTCTCCCTCGACGCCGCGCGCGATCTCGCCCGCGCAGCACTCGTCGCCTGCCGGACGTCCGAGGCGAACGCCGCCGCGGTCGCCGCCGCCCTCGTCGCCGCCGAGGCGGACGGGCTGGCCGGGCACGGCCTGTCGCGCGTCGCCGCCTATGCCGACCAGGCGAAGAGCGGCAAGGTCGACGGTTTCGCCGTCCCTGCCGTCGCCCGACCCCGTCCCGGCGCGGTGCTGGTGGACGCGGGCACGGGCTTCGCCTTTCCAGCACTCGACGCCGCCGTCGACGCCGTCGCCGGGATCGCCCCCGATCAGGGCGTCGTCGCCGCGGCGGTCGCCAACTCCCACCATTTCGGGGTCGCGGGCCACCATGTGGAGGCGGTCGCCCGACGCGGGCTGATCGGCCTGCTGTTCGGCAACTCGCCGGCCGCCATCGCCCCCTGGGGCGGGTCGACGCCCCTGTTCGGCACCAATCCCATCGCCTTCGCCTGTCCGCGGACGGGCGCCGGGCCCTTGGTCGTCGACCTGTCGCTGTCCAAGGTCGCCCGCGGGAAGATCATGGTCGCGGCCCAGAAGGGGGAGCCGATCCCCGAGGGTTGGGCGCTGGACGCCGAGGGCCGCCCGACCACCGACGCGAAGGCGGCGCTGAACGGGGCGATGCTGCCCATGGGCGACGCGAAGGGGGCCGCCCTCGTGCTCGTGGTCGAGCTTCTCGCGGTCGCGCTGACGGGCGCGAACTTCGGGTGGGAGGCCAGTTCCTTCTTCACCGCCGACGGTGCGCCCCCGCGGGTGGGCCAGCTGCTGATCGCGATCGATCTCGGGGCGTTCGGGCCGGCGGCGGTCACCGAACGGCGGATCGCCGACCTGTGCGGCGCGGTGCTGGGCCAGCGCGGCGCCCGGCTTCCCGGCGACCGCCGGCTGGCACTCCGTGCGAAGGCCGCGCGCGACGGCATCGCCGTTCCGGCGGCCGTCGTCGCCGACATGCGACGCCGCACCGCGGGCGGTTGACGCCGGGGCCGGGACGGGGGCACCCTTCCGTCCATGGACCAGAACCGGCTCACGGACCTCCGCGACGAACTGGAGAAGATCCGCGCCAGGCGGGGCGACCGCCGGCCGGTGGGGCCCTATTCGCGCCCGGTTCCGGGAGCCGACGGCTTCATGAGCGGAAAGAGCCGCTTCCTGGTGGTCGCGGCCCTTCTCGCGATGGCGATGTACTATCTGTTCTGAGCGCCGGCACTCATTCCCCGAACAGCGACCCCACCGGCAGGTGGACATAGAGCATCAGGCTGTTGGCGCCGGGATTCTTGTTGCCGATGTCCGCGTTCGACATGTGGCTGAAGCCGGCCGTGACGCGCGCGGCGTTGTCGAACCGGTAGCCGACCTCGAACATCGTGCGGAACTCGATCACGCTGCCGAGGTCCTTGCCGCCACCGCGGCTGTAGAGGCCGGCGCCGAAACTCGGCGTGAAGACGAAGTTGCCCCAGGTGAAGTCGAAGAGCACCCCGCCCAGCCCGTAGAGCATGCCGTCGGCGCTGGTGGCGCCGCCCACGAACGGCCGCACCGAGAACCAGTCGCCGGCCGAAGACAGCTCCAGGCCGGAGCGGTACTCGACCCGGGCCTCGGTCGACTTCTCCCGCCCGGCACTTTTCCCGACGTCGAAGTAGAAGCCGGCGGATCCCGTGTCGATGGCCTTCGTGTCGAACTGCCCGACGCCGAAGCTCAGGAGCGCCGGCTTCTGTGCCGCCGCCGGAGCGACCGGCGCCGCCGACAGCACGGACACGATGGCCAGACCCAGCGCCGCGATCCCCGAACGAATCATCCATGCCCCCACTCTTTCGTTGCTTCCTTTGATGGCGCATGGCGCGCCGCAAGGCAATCACCGATGCTGCGAGTGGAGACATTCGTCGTCCCGGAGGCCCGAGCATGAGCACGGACGCCACACCCGCCGACGCACAGGACGCGGTGATCCGCTGGCTGGCGTCCCCCGCCACCCACGGCGGTTCCGCCGTCCGGCGGATCGACACCCACGGCGCCGTCGTGGTCCTGGCCGGCGACCGGGCCTGGAAGCTGAAGCGCGCGGTGCGTTTCCCCTACATGGACTTCTCCACCCTCGACCGCCGCCGCGACGCCTGCCGGGGGGAGGTGGCGCTGAACGCGCGGACGGCGCCGTCGCTCTATCGGGGGGCGATCCCCATCGTCGCCGGTGCCGACGGCGGCCTCCGCTTCGGGACGGAGGCGGAGGCCGCCGCCGCCGTCGAGTGGGTGGTTGCGATGCGCCGGTTCGACGAGGCCGGCCTGTTCGACCGCATGGCGGCGGAGGGGCGGCTGGAGGCTGCGCACGTGCGGGACCTCGCGATCGCGGTCGCGGCGTTCCATCGCGCGGCCGACCCGCGGCCCGGGGCGGGCGGGCCGGACGCGGTCGCCTGGGTGCTCGACGACAATGCCGCCGAGATGGCGGCGATGCCGGACCGGCTCGACCCCGCGCGCGTGGCGCTGCTCGCGGACCGGTCCCGCACGGCGTTCGCCGCCCTGCGCGACCTGATCGGATCGCGCAGCCGGTCCGGTTTCGTCCGCGCCTGTCATGGCGACCTGCACCTGCGCAACGTCTGCCTCGTCGACGGTCGCCCGACGCCCTTCGACGGGATCGAGTTCAACGCCGCGCTGACCAACATCGACGTCTGGTACGACGTCGCCTTCCTCCTGATGGACCTCGACCACCGCGGGCTCCGGGCGCTCGCCAACGTCGCGCTCAACGCCTACCTGGAGGGGGGAGGCGACCTCGACGGCCTCGCCCTGCTGCCGCTCTTCCTGTCGATGCGCGCCGCCGTCCGGGCGAAGGTCGTCGCGACGGCGGCCGGGGTGGCAGCCGGGGGGGCGGCCGGGGGGGCGGCCGGGGGGGCGGGCGATCGCGCCGCCGCCGCCCGCCTCGCGGCGGAGGCGCGGGCCTATCTCGACCGGGCGCTCGCGTGCCTCGAACCGGCGCCGCCCCGCCTCGTCGCCGTCGGCGGCCTGTCCGGAACGGGGAAGACGACGGTGGCCCGGGCGGTGGCACCCGGACTCGGGCGCACGCCGGGGGCGGTGATCCTGCGCACCGACCGGATCCGCAAGGACCTCGCGGGCGTGGCCGAGACCGCGCGGCTTCCGCCCGAGGCCTATGGTCCCGGCACGGCCGCGCGCGTCTATGCGGCGCAGGCGGCGGCGGCCGCCCGGGTTCTGGCGGCCGGGCAGGCGGTGGTGGCCGACGGCGTGCACGCCCGTCCGGCGGAACGCGAGGCCATCGCCGCGGTCGCCGCGGTCGCCGGCGTGTCCTTCGACGGGATCTGGCTGGAGACCGGCACCGCCACGGCCCTCGCCCGGGTGGCCGCCCGCCGCGGGGACGCGTCCGACGCCGACGCGGCGGTGGTGCGGCGCCAGTCTTCCTTCGACCTCGGACCGATGGGCTGGACGCGGATCGCCGCCGACGGGAACCCCGAAGCCGTCGCGGCCCGCGTGCGGGACGCGCTCGACCGGCATTGACGTGGGTCAATGCCGGTCGAGCGCGAAGGTTCGATGCTCGCATCATCGAGGTCCCGCCGACCGGAAAGGTCCGCCATGCTCAAGACCATCCTCGTCCCCCTGATGGGGGCGACCGCCGACGACGCCGCGGTCGCCACCGCCTTCC
>JBIJED010000359.1:0-4131 GCA_044343785.1 Azospirillales bacterium
CCACGACGATCCGACGGCCGATGAACTGGTTGTTCGCCCCCGCGGACCGGGAATAGACGAGGCTGGAGCCGAGCGTGACGACGTTCGTCGTGCTGAACTCGCCGACGAGGCCGAACCGCAGGCTGCCGGCCCATCCGCCGAGGTCCAGATCGCCGTCGAGGCGGATGTCGTCGGCGTTGATCCCGATGCCCACCCCGCCGGCGATGGTCCGTAGCTCGTCCGCGTCGACCTGATACAGCCGCTCGCCGCTGCCCACGCCGATCGCGCGGTCGTTCTGGTCCTCCGGGTTGAAGCCGATGAACTCCACCCCCGACGCCCCGGCGATGCTGCCGACGGCGCCGCCGAGATCGACCGCGGCCGACTGGATCCAGATCTGCCCGCCCGCCAGCGTGATGCGGCCGGTGGCCGTCGTCGCGATCGTCCCGTTGCCGGAGAAGGCGTTGAGGTAGAGGTCCGATGTCGCGCCCGTGAGCGTCACCGCGCCCGTGACCGTCACGTCGTCGCCGATCACGTTGACGTCCGTGGCGGCCGTGAAAGTGCCGACGGTGACGAGCCCCGCCTGGGGGGAGAAGATGTCGTCCGGCCCGCCCGCCTCTTCGAGCAGGAAGGTGTTCGACCCGCCCAGCGCGAGGAAGCGCACGCCCGTGAACCGGGCGATTTCCGCCGAACCGAGGTAGAGGCCGCCGTCCTCGGTCCAGCCGCCGTCGCCGAGATTCACCGGCGTGCCGGAGAATTGCGGACCGACGATCACCGCCGCGTTCCCGAGCGTGACGGTCGCGCCGACGTCCAGCGTGTCGGCGTGAACGTAGAGCCAGTTGCCGTTGGTCGTGACCGGCGCCGCGATCGTGAGGCTCGACCCGCCGAGTTCCAGCGGCCGGTTCACGGACAGCGCCTCGGCGACCGTCACGCTGCCGCCGGCCTGCCCGGCCGCGGGCCCCACCGCGACCCGTTGGAACCGCGCCGTCGCGCCGACCTGCCCAAGTTCCCGGACGAGGACGGGGGAGAGATAGACGGTCCCCGTCGCTTCGCCGCTGCCGATCACGATGGGCTGCGCGTTGACGCTCGTCGGCGTCTGCACCCGGACGAGCTTGCCGGTCAACGTCGCCCCGGGATTGACCGAGAGCCCCGTCGAGATCTGGAACACCACCGTCCCGGTCCCGCCGGCGATCGTGGCCGTGCCACCGACCGTGATCGCGGTTCCCTGGAACAGCAGCCCGTTGCCGACGCCGCCGAAGGTGGCGCTGAAGTTGGTGCCCAGCACGAGCGGGCGGGTCGCGTCGCCGAACACGCGCCAGTCGTTGACGAACGTTCCCGACTGGACGCCGGTGAGGATGAGGTCGTCGGTCGGCGGCACGGCGGAAACGGGCGCCCCGTTCACCGTCACCGACGAGAAACCGGACTCGGCCAGCGCCGCGAAGTCGCCATCCACGATCGTCTGGGCGGTCGCGGTACCGATGCGCAGGACGCCCCGTCGACCGTCACGTCGCCGCCCGACGAGGCGATCGTCGACCCGAACGTGACGAACCCGCCGGTCGCCGCCGCCAGCGACAGGGTGCCCGTTCCCATCGTGATCGGCGCGTTGAGGGTGACGCCGCCCGATCCGCTGCCCGTGGCCGTCAGCGACAGGGGATTGCCGCCCGTCATCGTCACGGGTGCGGCGATGGTCACGCCCTTGCCGACGATCGTGGTGCCGACGCCGAGAGAGTAGGCGCCGTCGTTGACCGTCGGACCCTCGATCGCCGCCCCGCCGACATTCACGAAGCCCGCCGCCTCGATCCGGAAGAGGCCGGCGGCATTCGCGACGTTCATCCCGCCTTTGAGGAAGATGGCCCCGTCGAGGGGGTCGGATCCCGGGAACCCGCCGGTCGCGAGCGTCACGTTCAACCCGCTGGCGAGGCGGTCTTGCAGCCCCGCGCCCCAGGCGTGGACGGTGCCGATGCGAAAGTCCGTACCGTTTCCGGCCGCGCCGATCCGCAGGGACCCGAACGCCGACAGCGCGGCGATGTCCGCGGTGTCGAAGACCGCGTTGCCCGCCGGTACCGAGGTCGCGCCCACGTAGATGTCGGTCGCGTCGTCGAGCGCGCGCAGGAAGACCGCCGCCGACGTCGCCCCCGACGAGACGAGGATCTGCGCGCCCGCGGCGAAGGTCAGCGCGTCCGCCCGCAGCGTCAGCCCGCCGTCCCCGACCGACAGGAGTGCCCCGTTCTGCGCGCCGATCGTGCGGCCGATCAGCACCGTGCGACCGGGGTCGTTCCCGGCCCGCGTGATGTTCAGCGCGCCGAGGAGCGTCAGCACGCTCCCGCCGCCCCCGTTGCCGATCACGAAATCGACCCCGGCGTCGATGGTGCGCGTCCCGGTGACGTCCACGTTCCCGGTGCCCACGTCATCGCCGATGCGGACCGTCCGGAAGCCCTCGAACTGGTTCAGTTCCTGCTGGTTGATGCCGAGCGTCACCCCCGGCGAGGTGCCATAGCCGACCGCGATGTTGCGGGTCGTGGTGTTCGGACGCAGCGACAGCATCCGCGAGCCGCCGTCGTTCGTGCCCGTCGCCTGGATCGAGTCCCCGCCCGGGTCGCCGAACAGGAACACATTGTCCGCGATCAGCGTGACGTCGCCGTCCACGACGCTGATCCGGGACCCGTTCTGCATGTCGATCCCGTCCGACCCGGACGTCTGGAGCCAGATCGAGCGGCTGGAGGAGGCCGACAGCTCGCCGTCGTTCTCCAGCCGGATGCGGCCCTTCGACGAGACCTGGATCGACCGGTCGCCGGCGATCGCCCCGTCGATGGTGACGGACGTCGTCCGCGCGACCCAGCCGATGTCCAACGTGTCGAACCCTGTGAGCACGCCGCCGGTGGCCGAGAACCAGACCGGGGAGAGATAGAGGGTGTCCGACGGGCGCGTGTCGCCGATGCGGATCGGCCGGTCCGACCGGTTCGTGCGGATGCTGAGGGTGGCGTCGGCATCGCCGTTGATGCGCAGCGTGCCGTTGTCGTCGCTGCCCGAGGGACGGCCGGCCGCCACGAACCTGATCACGTCCGCGGTCAGGACGACCCCGCCCGCACCGGCCGTCAGCCCCTCGGCGAGGGTGAAGCCCGTCGGCAGATGGCCGATGTTGAGGCTGCTGGCCGTCGGCGCCGGGCCGAGCGCGATGGCGCCCTCCGCCGTGCCGTTGTACTCGGCCTCGTCGTCGCCGGTGTCATCGAACCCCGGCCCCGTCGCCTCGATGTAGATCCAGCCGCCGCCCGTCGTCGCCAGATGGACGTGCGCGTTCGCACCCTGTCCGACCTGGGTCGCGGTGTCGGCCCGGCCGGTCAGCTTGATCGACCCCGCGTGCGCCAGGAACACGGTCGTCCCCGCGTCGTGGTCGATGCCGGTGGCCGCCCCATCCACGGTTCCCGAATAGCTGCCGATCACGGTGATCGTGCCGCCGCCGTCGGTGCGGACGACCGTGTTCTTGAAGCGGACGCCGGACTTGGTGCCATTGCCCGAGTCCACGAACCCGTTGCCCGCGTAGTCGCCGCGGATCTGGATGTTTCCGCCGCCGGCATCGATCGTGCTGTCCGCGACGTAGACGCCGGCGATGTCGCCCGACGTCTGATAGGACCGGGCGAAGCTTCCCGACCCGGTCTCCTCGACGCCGCCGATCCACAAATCTCCGCCCCCCGTCGTGAGGTCGGCATCGACGATGCGGATGTGGTTTCCGGCACGCAGAGACAGTGCCTCGCCGGTCGTGGTGATCGCCGCTTCCACGTCGATCGAACCGCCGGTCGTCACCGTCAGCGGCTTCGCGGTCGTGATGGCGTTCTTGATCGCCACGCCGCCGGTGTGCGTGGACCCGTTGCCGGCGAGGGCTCCGCCGATCACCACCTGCCCGACGCCACCCGCCACCACCGACGACGCGCCGAACCACGACGCGCTGAGGACGAGGCGGTTCGGAACGGGGTCGGCGGGATCGTAAGCGACCGCGTCCGTGATCCAGATCGGACGGGCCGCGTCCCAGGTCTTGAACGTCAGCGTGCCGCTGGCGTTGACGAACAGCCCGTCGCCGCTGTCGCGCACGATGTGGTCGGCGACGATCGTCACATCCGCGAACGGCGCCGCGGTCCCGTCCTGCTTCGTACCGATCTT
>JBIJED010000210.1:0-5580 GCA_044343785.1 Azospirillales bacterium
TAGTCGCCGACGCGACCGAGCGTCGTGAACATCGCCACCACGGCGCGCTGCATCTCCTGGCTCGGGGCCTGCGCGAAGTCGCCGCCCGCCGCCGTGACACGGAAGGTGCGGCCGGCGCCGACCCGCTGGGTCCCGAACGGCCCGCGGATCTCCACCTCGCCCTCGATCACCGCGAGTTCGGTGCCCTGGGGCGTCACCTGCACGTCGAAGCGGGTGCCGCGGATGCCGAGCGTCGCCGACGGGGTCTGGATCCCCATCTGCATGCGGGCCTTGCCGGACCCGAGCCGGAGCACACCCCGTGTCACCCGGAAGGCCCCGTTCACCACGCCCTCGCCGGGCCGGTAGACGAACTCGTCGAGCGTCACCTCGGTGTTCGCGCCGAGGTGGAGGCGGCTGTCGTCGACGAACCTCAGGTCCGCGACACCGTCGACGCCGGTCGCGACCCGCTGGCGGAACAGCAGCCTGTCGCCTTCCTTCAGCCGCGCCAGGATGTCGTTGCCGAAAACCTCCCCGGCGGCCTTCTCCACGGCGCCGATGTCCGGTGCCTGGGCCCGCGCGCCCGTCGTCCAGACGGCGAGGAGCGCGAACAGGAGAACGACGAACCGCACGCCGGGTAAAGGCGTGCGGGGCGGACGGCCGGGCATCGGTGAACCCTCCGACGGTTGTTGCGGACGCGCGGACCGCCGGCGCGGGCGTGGGCCCCACCGGCGGTCCGTGTCTGCGCGATCAGAACGGCGCGATGATGTCGTAGACCTGCTGTCCCCAGCGGGGCTGCTGCACGTCCGTGATCTGGCCGCGCCCGCCGTAGGCAATTCTTGCCTCCGCGATCTTGTCATAGGGAATGGTGTTCTGGTTGTCGATGTCCTCGGGGCGGATCACGCCGCGGATCTGCAGGTCGCGAAGCTCGAAGTTGACCCGGACCTCCTGGCGACCCTCGATCGCGAAGTTCCCGTTGGGAAGGACCTGCGTGATGATCGCCGCCACCCGCAGCCGCACGTTGTCGGTGCGTTGGATCTGGCCCCGGCCGCTCGTCTCGCTGTCCGAGTTGGTGTCGACGAGGTTCTCCAGCGTGTCGGAGTTGGGCGTCGGCAGGATGCGGGCGATGTTCTTCTGGAACCCGAAGAGACCCGGGAGGCCCAGGTTTTCGCTCGAACTGCGCGACCGGGAGGTCTGGTTGTTGATCCGCGCCTCGTCGTTGATCTGGAACGTGACCGTCATGAAGTCGCCGACCCGGCTCGCCCGCTGGTCCTTGAAGAAGGCCCGCGAGCCGGAGCGCCAGAGCGAGTTCGGCTGACGCTCGCTGACCTGCGGGGCCGGCATCGGCATGCGGACGGGCTGGAAGCCGTTGCGCGCGTTCGGATCCTCGATCTGCGAGAACTGCGGCGTCGCGCCGATCTGGCCGATGCGGTCGGCGGTGTTGCAGCCGGCGAGAAGACCGAGGGACATGAGCAGCGCGACGGCGGTGCTGGAAGAGCGGTGCGTCATCGGAGGTTCCTCCTGCGCGGGGGCGCGGCCGTTGGTCAGTTGCTGCGGGCGAGCGTCGGGCTGCCGGCGCGGACGATCCGCACCAGGCCCGGGGCTGCGACCACCGCGTCGACCGTGCGGTTCGACTGGGGGTTGACGACCCGGATCGTGTCGCCGATCGCCCCGTCCTGGAGGGCGCGACCACGGGCGATCAGGGTCATGTTCTGGGTTTCGAAGATCATGCTGACGGAGCTGTTCTTGCCGACCGTGATCGGCGCGGCCACGTCGCGGCTGCGGACCGGCTGGCCCGCGGCGAGCGTGCGGCGGGGCGTCTGGCCGATCAGCGCCTCCGCGTCGGTGAGGACGTCGCCCAGGTTCCGCTCGTCGCGCACCTGGATCCAGTCGATGTCGCGGATGCTGATGACCTCGCCCGGCGTGACGCGCCGCGTCGGCACCGGCAGGTCGAGGAGGGCGATCGCCCGGCCGGCGACCTGCTGGCGGGCCTGCACCGGCCCCTTCGCCGGCGCCACGACGGTGGCGGTGAAGCGGCCGGTGCCGGGATCCACCGAGAGGCTCTCGACGCCGACCGTCGCCGCCGCCGCCGAGGTGACCGTCAGGTCCACGGCACGAAGGTCGAGGTCCACCTCGATCCGGCCCCGCGCCCGGCCCGCGGCCGTGTCCTGGATCGCGGCGGCCAGCGCGGCGCGGACGGCGTCGTTGGCCACCTCGATGCCGGCGCGGGAGACCGTGACCCGGTCGAGCCGGCTCTGCGGGCGCCAGTTGACGCGGTGCGTCTGGGCGATCCGGGCCAGGAAGTCCGCCTCGAGGACGACGCGCCTGCCGGGGGCCGGCGACTGGGCCACCGCGACCCCCGCGTTGTCGGCGATGCCGTCGAAGACGTCGCCCAGCAGGATGCGGTCGCCCTCGACGACGACCTCGGAACGCAGGATCTGCGCATCGGCCGCGAACGCACCGAACGAGAGGGCGGCGGCGGCGAGGAGGGCGGCGATCTTGGTCATGGGGCTCACTCCGGCGTGGGGTCCGCGTCAGCGCATCTGCGTGACGGTCGTCATCATCTCGTCGCTGGTGCGGATGACCTTGGAATTCATCTCGTAGGCGCGCTGGGCGGTGATCAGATTCGTGATCTCCGCGACCATGTTCACGTTCGAGGTCTCCAGCGACCCCTGGAGCAGGCGGCCGTAGCCGGGGTCGCCCGGGTTGCCGGTCGCCGCGTCACCCGAGGCGGGCGTGTTCCGGTACAGATTGTCGCCGAGCGCCTCGAGACCCGCCTCGTTGGGGAACACCGCCAGCTGGATGCGGCCGACGTTCTGGGGCTGGACCTGCCCGTCGAGCTTGGCCAGCACCTCGCCAGCGGCGTTGATGGTGATGTCGACGGTCTGCTGCGGGATGGTGATCTGCGGGTTGAGCGAGAAGCCGTCCGAGGTGACGAGCACACCCTCGGAATTCAGCTGGAAGCTGCCGGCGCGGGTATAGGCGGTGTCGCCGTTCGGGAGCGAGACCTCGAAGTAGCCCTTGCCACGGATCGCGACGTCGAGCGGATTGTCGGTGACCGTGACGTTGCCCTGTTCGTTGATGCGGTAGACCGCGGCCGTGCGCACGCCGGCGCCGACCTGGACGCCCGTCGGGACGACCGTGCCGGCGTCGGAGGACTGGGAACCGACGCGGCGGATGTTCTGGTACAGCAGGTCCTGAAACTC
The DNA here is from genome assembly GCA_044343785.1 of Azospirillales bacterium. GTDB lineage: Bacteria > Pseudomonadota > Alphaproteobacteria > Azospirillales > Azospirillaceae > CANGXM01. The sequence goes on from JBIJED010000210.1 coordinate 3,183, forward strand.
GGCCCGCTGCCGCTTGAACCCGGTCGTCGCGAGGTTGGCGATGTTGTTGGAGATGACTTCGACGTTGAGCTGCTGGGCCAGCATGCCCGTCGCGCCGATGGAAAGGCTGCGCATTGGGATCTACTCCTGGGTCGGTGCGGCCGCGGTCAGGCGGAAAGGCGGGGAAGCTGACGGTTGGTGGTGCGCATGCGCTCGTGCTCACCGTCGATCAGGCGCTGCGTCGACTGGTACTGGCGGAGGATCTCGATCATCTGGGTCATCTCGACGACGCCCTGGACGTTCGACCCCTCCAGCATGCCCTGGGTCAGACTCAGTTCGGTGGTGGGGCGAGGCTGCTGGTCGGTGGCGTAGAGCCCGCCGCCGAGTTCCTCGAGCGTCTGGTCGCTGTCGAAGCGGACGGTACGGATCTTGCCGACCGGCCCCTGTTCGGTGGAGACCTCGCCGCTCGGGCTGATCGAAACCTGCGACGCCGCGGCCGGGATCGTGAGCGGCTGGCCGCCCTCGCCCTGCACCGGCAGGCCGTTCCCGTCGACCAGCTGGCGGTTCGGGCCGATCTGGAGTGCGCCCGCCCGGGTGTACCGGTCGCCGTTCAGGGAGCTGACGACCAGATAACCCTCGCCCTGAAGCGCGATGTCGAGCGGGTTGTTGGTCGGGACCAGGGGGCCGGCCCGCTGATCGCGGGTCGTGACGAGGTCGATGGGCATCGAGTACCGCTCGCTGGGGGACGCCCGCTCGAGGAACTCGACGAACTGCATCCGCTGGGACTTGAACCCCGTCGTGTTGATGTTCGCGACGTTGTTGGCCACCACGTCCATCTGACGACGGAGCGTGGTCATCCGGGCCAGCGAGATGTAAAGCGGGGTTTCCATGTCGACCTCTTGGACCTCGAAACGGGACCCTTCGAGCCCCGCCGAACCCAATGCAGGCCGCGTGCCAACCGTGGTGACGTGCCGGAGCCGAAGGATTCCCCCGGTCGGGCGTCCCGGGGGCCGCGAGGCGGCACCGGATGCCCGGCAGAAGATTCCGCGACAGCCCTCGGATGTGGGAACGGGGGGACAATCCCGGGGAAGCTTGAAGCGGCACCCCTAAATAGACTAGAAGGGATGGAGCGGCCAACCCGATCCGGTGGGTATCGTCGCTTCCGGGACAAGTGAGGGTGCGCGGTATGGTTGCAGAGACGAGCGAGGGCCAGGATCTGGAGAGCCTGTCGCGCAAGCGCCTTTCGGGCAAACGGATCGTGCTCTTCATCGTGCTCCCGCTGCTGATCCTTGCCGGAGGCGGCGCGGCGATTTTCTTCAGCGGGCTGCTGGACGGGCTCCTGGGCGCGGAGAAGCCTGTCGAGGACGCGGCCGCGGCGCCGCCGCCCGGCTGCGTCGCCACCTTCCACGACCTGCCCGAGGTCCTGGTGAACCTCGCCTCCTCGGCGCCGCGGCGGCAGAGCTACATGAAGCTCAAGGTCAGCCTCGAGCTGTGCCGGCCGGATGACATCCCGCGGGTCGTGGGGATGCAGAGTCGCGTGGTCGACAACCTGCAGGTCTACCTGCGGGAGCTGCGGATCGAGGATCTGCGTGGCTCCGCGGGCTTCCAGCGGCTCCGCGAGGAGCTCCGCTACCGCATTTCCGTCGCGCTCCAGCCGGTGCAGGTCCGCGACGTGCTGTTCACGGAAGTTCTGGTGCAGTGAGGGCCGGCACGCGATCGTGACGGTGACGGACGCGTAGGGGGTGCTGGTGCGATGAGCGGTCTCAGCGAAGAAGAAAAGATGGCGGCCGAATGGGCCGCCATGGCGGAGGGGGACGGCGGCTTCGGCGGGACCGGCTCCACGCGCGTCCTGAACCAGGACGAGATCGACAGCCTCCTCGGGTTCGACAGCGGCGCCGGCGGCGATGATTCGAACTCCGGCATCATGGCATTGGTCAACTCGGCGCTCGTCAACTACGAACGCCTCCCGATGCTCGAGGTCGTCTTCGACCGCCTCGTGCGCATGATGTCGACCAGCCTCCGCAACTTCACCTCCGACAACGTCGAGGTCTCGCTGGACCAGATCTCGAGCGTTCGGTTCGGCGATTACCTGAACTCCATCCCGCTCCCTGCCATGCTCGCCGTGTTCAAGGCGGAGGAGTGGGACAACTTCGGCCTCATGACCATCGACAGCGCGATGATCTACTCGATCGTCGACGTGCTGCTCGGCGGGCGCCGCGGCACCGCGGCGATGCGCATCGAGGGACGGCCCTACACGACGATCGAGCGGAACCTCGTCGAGCGCATGGTCCACGTGGTCCTCTCTGACCTCTCGGCCGCCTTCGATCCGCTGTCGCCCGTGACCTTCCGATTCGACCGGCTCGAGACGAACCCGCGCTTCGCGACCATCTCCCGGCCGTCGAACGCCGCCGTTCTCGCG
>JBIJED010000211.1:0-5562 GCA_044343785.1 Azospirillales bacterium
TCCGGCGATGGAGGACTTCCAGCTCGACCTGATCATCGGCGAGGGGCCGGCGGCGCGCTCGATCCGCATCGATCTGCCGCCCTTCACCCTGGTGGGCGCCACGACCCGCTCGGGCCTGATCACCCGTCCGCTCCGGGAGCGGTTCGGCATCCCGGTGCGCCTGTCCTTCTACGAGGCCGACGAGCTGACCGAGATCGTGCGCCGCGCGGGGCGCGTGATCGGCGCGCCGATCACCGACGGCGGTGCGGCCGAGATCGCGCGCCGGTCCCGCGGCACGCCCCGCGTGGCCGGGCGCCTGCTGCGCCGGGTGCGCGACTTCGCCGCCGTGATGGGGGCGGAGCGGATCGACGCCAGGGCGGCCGATGCGGCGCTCACCCGGCTGGAGGTCGACCGCAACGGCCTCGACGCGATGGATCACCGCTATCTCCGCCTCATCGCGGAAACCTACCTCGGCGGCCCGGTCGGGCTCGACACGCTGGCCGCGGCGATGGGCGAGCAGCGCGACGTGCTGGAGGAGGTGATCGAGCCCTACCTGCTCCAGCAGGGCCTCGTGCAGCGCACGCCCCGGGGCCGCGCGCTCACCGACCCGGGGTTCCGCTACCTCGGCCTCCAGCCGCCGGCGAACCCGGGGCGCCAGCTCGACCTGCTGTCCACGCCCGAGTCGGGCGGCGATGCCTGATCCGCACGAATCCGCCCCCTCGGGCACGGTCGCCGACGGGGTGCACCGGTTTCCGCTCCGCGTGTACTACGAGGACACCGATGCGGGCGGCATCGTCTACCATGCGAACTACCTCCGTTTCGCCGAGCGGGCGCGGACGGAGATGATGCGGCTGCTGGGCGCCGAGCACACGGTGCTTCGGGCCGAGAGCGGTGCGGTCTGGGCCGTCCGGTCGGCCAGTGTGGAGTTCCTGCGCCCGGCGCGGCTCGACGATCAGGTGACGGTCGAGACGGGCGTGCTGGAGATCGGCGGGGCGTCGGTCCGGCTCCGGCAGGTCCAGATCCTTTCGGGCGGACCGCGATTCGGGGCGGAGCTTGCCGCAAAGCCGCCAGAGTTGGCGATCATAGAGGTCCGGCTCGCGTGTCTGGACGCCGACGGCCGGCCCGTCCGTCTTCCGGCCCGCGTGCGAACGGCCCTCGCGGGCGTCGCCCCCGGCGACATCCGCTAGGGACGGCCCCGTCCGCCATCGAAGTCGCGAGCCCATGGACCCCACCGCAATCGACCCAGCCGTCATGCACGACCTCTCGATCGTCGGCCTGTTCATGAAAGCCGACTTCGTGGTCAAGGCGGTGATGATCGGCCTCTTCGCCGCCTCGATCTGGGTGTGGGCGATCGTCTTCGACAAGCTGATCCGCGTGCGCAAGCTGAACGCCGCCGCGGCCGACTTCGAGGAGGCGTTCTGGTCGGGCGGCTCGCTCGACGTGCTCTACGAGCGGATCGGCAAGGAGCCGGGCGACCCGATGGCCGCCGTGTTCGCCGCCGGCATGGGCGAATGGCGCCACGCGGCCGAGAAGGGGCTGACCGGCCGCGGGCCGGGCAGCACGCTCCAGGGCCGGGTGGAGCGGGTGATGCAGGTGACCATCGGGCGCGAGATGCAGCGCATCGAGCGCAACATGACCTTCCTCGCCACCATCGGGTCGGCGGCGCCCTTCATCGGGCTGTTCGGCACCGTGTGGGGCATCATGAACGCCTTCGTCGCCATCGCCGGCTCGCGGAACACCAGCCTCGCCGTCGTGGCGCCCGGCATCGCCGAGGCGCTGTTCGCCACCGCACTCGGCCTCGTCGCCGCCATTCCCGCGGTCATCGCCTACAACAAGTTCGCCAACGACATCGCCAGGTACGCCGACCGCCTGGAGGCGTTCGCCGAGGAGTTCGCGGCCATCCTGTCGCGCCACCTCGAGGAGCAGAGGGCGGCCTGAACCATGGGAGCCTCCCTCCAGAAACCCGGCGGCGGCGGGCGCGGCCGCGGCCGGCGCAAGGCCTACACGCCGATGGCCGAGATCAACGTGACGCCGTTCGTCGACGTCATGCTCGTCCTGCTCATCGTGTTCATGGTGGCGGCCCCGCTGCTGACCGTGTCGGTGCCGGTCGACCTGCCGCAGGCGCGCGGATCGGCGGCGAACGCGGACCAGCGGCCGATCGTCGTCTCGATCGACGCCCGCGGCACGATCTTCGTGGGCGACAGCGCGGTGGAACTCGGCAACCTCGTGGCGCTCCTCCAGGCGATCAGCCAGCGCAACACCGAGGCCCGCATCTTCGTGCGCGGCGACCGCAACCTCGCCTACGGGCGGATGGTGGAGGTGATGGGCACGCTGAGCGTCGCCGGCTTCTCGCGCGTCGGCCTCGTGGCCACGCCGTCCGAACAGGCCCGGCGCTGACGGGCGGACGATGCGGTTCGGCGCCCTCTCCTCGACGGCCTTCCATGCGGCGCTCGTGATGATCGCGCTGTTCGGCCTGCCGTTGCCGCAGAAGGACGACCGGTTCGAGGAGGACGTGATCTCGCTCGAACTGGTCTCGGAGAGCGAGCTGCAGCGCATGCGCCAGGGCGAGGTGGACGGCACGAAGGAGGAGCAGCCGCTGCCGCCGGCCCCCGCCGTGGCCCAGCCGGCCCCGCCGCCGCCGCCGCCGCCGGTCCCGGCACCACCGCCTCCGCCGATCGCGGAGATGTCGCCGCCGCCCACGCCGCCGCCGCCGCCGCCACGGATCCCCGAGCCGCCGCAGCTCTCCCAGCTTCCGCCGCCGCCGCGCCAGCCGGTGGTGCCCGAACGCGCCCCCGATCCGCCGGCCCCGCCGCCCCCGACCCCCCCCCCGCCCCGGCCGGAGCCGCGCGAGGCGGTGGAGCCGGCGCCGCCGCGACGCCCCGACCCCCCGCGCCCCGACCCGCCCCGGGCCGAGCCGCCCCGGGCCGAGCCGCCCCGTCCGGAACCGCCGCGCCCCGAGCCGCCCCGGCCGGAACCGCCGCGCCCCGAGCCCCCGCGCCCGCAGGCGGCGCAGGCGCAGCAGCGCCCGCCGACGCCCCCGCCGGCGCCGACGCCGCCCGTCCCCTCGGCGGCGGACATGGCGGCCCGGGTCCTGCAGGCCCGTCCGACGCCGCCGACCCAGCCGCAGCCGGCCCCCACGCCGCCCGTCCCCTCTGCGGCCGACGTCGCGGCCCGCGTCCTCCAGAACCGTCCGACGCCGCCGGCTCCGGCGCCGACGCCAGCACCGGCCGCCCCGCAGCAGACCGCGCAGGCCCAGAGCCGCGCGCCGGCCCCGCCCGCGGCCGAGACGGCGCCGGCCCAGCGCGGCCTGCCCGGCGTCACCGCGGCGACGGGGCAGCTGTCGGCCGGCGAGGCCGGGCGCCTGCGCGACCACATCCGGCCGTGCTGGAACGTCGACACGGGCGTGCGCGACGCGCAGTCGCTCGTGGTGGTCATCCGTGCGCGGGTCGACGCTGATGGAAGGGTGATCCACACCGAGGTCACGGACCAGGCGCGACTCCGCGCGGATCCGGCCTTCCGTCAGGCCGCTGAGCGGGCGACCCGAGCCCTCTGGAACACGCAGTGCAACGTCCTCCCGCTGGAGCCGGCCCGTCGGGCGCAGGCCATGCAGGAGGGTTTCGAGTTCCGTTTCGACCCCAGGGACATGTTCTGACCATGCGGATGCCTCCGATGATGTTCCGGCTGCCGTTCCTCGCGCTCATCGGCGTCCTGCTGGTCGCCGCCGCCCCGGTCTCGGCCCAGCTCCAGCTCGACCTGCGCCAGGGGGTGCGGGAGCCGATCCCGATCGCGGTCTCGCCCTTCTTCGCCGAAGGGGCCCGCGAGACCCGCATCGGCCAGGACGTGGCCCGGGTGATCAGCGAGAATCTCGCGCGGTCGGGGCTCTTCCGGGTGGTGGGCCAGAACGTCCACCTGCAGAGCGCGCAGCAGCTCCAGACCGGGCAGCCCCGGTTCCAGGACTGGGCGCAGATCGTCCAGGGGGTGGTGAGCGGCAGCGTCACGGCGCTCCCGGACGGGCGCACCCGCATCGAGTTCCGCCTGTGGGACGTGGTGGCGCGCCAGCAGATCGAGGGCTACGGCCTCCAGGCCGGCGCCGACGCGTGGCGGCGCATCGCCCACAAGATCTCGGACGCGATCTACAAGCGCGTGACGGGCGACGAGGGCTATTTCGATACCCAGATCGTCTACATCTCCGAGGCCGGGCCGATCAACCAGCGGCGCAAGCGCCTCGCCATCATGGACCAGGACGGCGAGAACCATCGCGACCTGACCGACGGCAACGTCCTGATCCTCACGCCCCGCTTCTCTCCCTCGGCGCGGGAGATCACCTATCTCGCCTACGTGAACGGCCGGCCCCGGGTCTATCTGTTCGACATCGACACCGGGCGCCAGGAGGTGCTGGGAGACTTCCCGAACATGACCTTCGCGCCGCGGTTCTCGCCCGACGGCAACTCGGTCGTCTTCAGCCAGGCGATCGAGGGCAATTCCGACATCTTCGTCATGGACCTCCGCACCCGGCGCTCGACCCAGCTCACCCGCGACCCGTCGATCGACACGGCCCCCTCCTTCTCGCCCGACGGGCAGCGGTTGGTGTTCGAGTCGGACCGCGGCGGCACCCAGCAGCTCTACGTGATGGATTCGAGCGGCGGGAACGTGCGCCGGCTGACCTTCGGGAATGGGCGCTATGCGTCCCCGGTCTGGTCGCCCCGCGGCGACCTCATCGCCTTCACCCGCCTGCACGACGGACAGTTCTCGATCGGGGTCATCCGTCCGGACGGGACGGGCGAGCGGATGCTCACCACCGCCTTCCACGCCGAGGGCCCGACATGGGCGCCGAACGGCCGCGTCCTCATGTATTTCAAGGAGCGGACGGTCGACAACGGACGCAGCCGCATCGCGCGCCTTTATTCGATCGATTTGGCAGGAAGCAACGAGCGTGAGATCATCACCCCCCGGGATGCCTCGGATCCGGCGTGGTCGCCCTTGATTCCCTAAACCGATCGGACTAGCTTTCGGACCGCAAAGACGACGGCTTCGGTAAAGCGTTGGACGACCGTGCGCGCGCTGGGGCAATTGCGTGCGATATCCGCACCGGTGGCATCTCCGAACGCAACTCCGACGTCGCTGTAGGGGGTCATAATACGATGCGTCTCAAGGTTATCAGTGCGTTCGCGCTCGTTCTGGCGCTGGCCGCGTGCAGCAGCACCAGCAACGAGACCGCCACCTCGCAAGGTTCGGGCGCCGCAGTCGCGACCCGGCCGGCGGGTCCGACCCCGGGCAGCCAGGAAGATCTGGCCGCATCGGTGGGCGATCGCGTGTTCTTCGGCTTCGATCGTTCGGAGCTGACCCGCGAGTCCCAGCAGGTGCTGAACCAGCAGGCCGCGTGGCTGAAGCGCTTCCCGCAGGCCCGCGTCACCTTGCAGGGCCACGCCGACGAGCGCGGCACCCGCGAGTACAACTTGGCACTCGGCAACCGCCGCGCCGTGGCCGTGCAGCGTTACCTCGTCTCGCAGGGGATCGAGGCCGCCCGCGTCCAGACGATCTCCTACGGCAAGGAATGCCCGCGGGCCGTCGGCACCGGCGAGG
>JBIJED010000439.1:0-3548 GCA_044343785.1 Azospirillales bacterium
CCTCGCGTGTTGAGGCGGGCCGCATCGGCGACCAGCAGCGAAGGGCCGCGCTTGCGATAGACGAAGCGCAGCCGCATGCCGGTGCGCCGCTCCCAGCCACCGGGCGTGATGCGTGACGCACGCCCGTTCTGTCCTCGCCCACGCGCTCCAGCCGCTGGTGTCGGGATCGCCAGCCAGAAACCTCGCGCGGATCGGATCGTGACGCCGCGATCGAAGGCGTCGATGAGCTTCGGGGCTTTCGACCAGACGAAGGCTGCGGCCTCCACGCTCTCGCCGACCTCGGGGAACACCTTGCCCCGCCATGTGCGTGCGAGGCGGTCACCAAGTCCGGACGCAACGACATCCTCGCGCAAGTGCTCCTTCAACTCGGTTGACGCGTCGCGCATCGCGGAGGTGACGGCACGCTCGATATCCTGCTGTGTGCCCGCCAGCGCCTTGCGCATGTCGGGACTTTCGATGCTGAAGCGCATGGGATCAGACCTTGACCGCCTCGCAGGTGAGGACGAGCCCCACGGGATCGGATGAGGGCGTCCCGATGACTTTGAAGGCGTCCGCGCCGATCACGACCAGATCACCTTCCTCGATTGCCGCGGCTTCGGTCCTGCGCAGGTCGATGAGAACGGTCGCCATCAAGGCGCGGGACGCTCCGAACTCGACCACGGCATCCGGGCGGCGGCGGATGACGCGGACGGGAACACCCGGGCCGACGCCGCCTGCTTGCCACAGAGCATGCTCGCCAAGGTTCGGGTCCGCGAACAGGACGTCGAGCGCAGCACGAAAGGCCTCCACGGATTTCCCTTTCCTTAGGAAATTTCATGTCATATGGTTTCCTTAGAAAGGAGATGCCCATGACGTTCCTTTTGTCTGCCGCCGCCCGCCCGGAAGCTGGCCCGGTCGTCACCAAGGCTGTTCTTCGTGCCGCGGATCAGTTGGGCGTGACCGCCCGGATCCTCGCCACCGTCATCGGAGTCAGCGAGGCGACGGTCTCGCGCATGAAGCGCGGAGAATTCGGTCTTGAGCCTGGGACGAAGCCGTTCGAGCTGGCGGTGCTGTTCGTGCGCCTGTTCCGCTCCCTCGACGCGATCGCGGGAGGTGACGCCAGGGTCGCGGCAAGCTGGCTCGTCAATCCCAACACCGCTCTCGACGCCCAGCCGATCGAGAAGGTGCAAACCGTGAGCGGACTGGTCGATGTCATCGCCTATCTGGACGCGCGTCGCGCTCTCGTCTGAGTTCCGTCGCCTCGACGGCGCGTGCTGGCGGCTCGTCGAGGCCCAGACCTACGTCTCGACACTGAAACTGACCGACACGCTCGCCGAACAGTCCTTGCTCGAAGACCTGATCGAAGAGACAAAACCCGCGATCCCGCCGGACTGCCGCGATCTTGATTTTCTGCTGGCGACACCGTTCCGCTATGGCGCGATCTATCCGACAGGGTCCCGCTTTCGGCGCGCAGGGCGCACGCTCGGCGTTTACTACGCGGCTGAACACCCGACGACCGCTGTCGCGGAGATGGCGTTCTACCGGCTCTTGTTCTTTACCGAGTCGCCTGCCACGCCTTGGCCGTCTGACCCTGCGGAATACACGGCGTTCTCGGCTGCGGTCTCGACCGTGCGGCTGCTCGATCTGATGAGCGAACCGCTCTCGCACGACAGCGTCCTCTGGACGGATGTCACCGACTACGGTCCTTGCCAGACCTTCGCTGACACTGCCCGAGCGGCGGACGCTGACGTGATCCGCTACCAGTCGATCCGCGATCCGGATCGAGGCGCAAATCTCGCGATCCTCATGTGCCGCGCCTTCGCAAGGCCCGCACCGGTCGACCGGCAGATCCTTGAACGACAGACTTGGCGCATCCGCTTGAGCCCGTCCGGTGTTCAGGCCTTGTGCGAGTTCCCCCGACAGGGCCTTGAGTTTCCGCGTGGAACCTTCGCCGCCGATCCGCGGATCGCGGCCCTGAACTGGGACCGGGGCGACCTTTAGGCCACGCCGTTCAGCCGAACACGACCGATCGTATCGTTGGCCCCGCCTGCCACGGGCTCGGTCGCAGCGCCGATCAGGGTGTTCGATGCGATCACGGTCGTTGCGAGGCGGGCGGCGTTGTCCCAGTAGACGCGCACGCCGACAGCCCATGCCTGGGAGGGGGCTTTTCGCAGTTCGACCACGCCTTCGGTGAGGGCTTCGACCTCGGCGCTGAGGGCCGCCGATCCGGTCGCGATGCCGAAGATCGCGCCGGCCAGCAGTCCGTCGCCGGAGGCCACGGCATAGGGGGCGGGAAGAGTGATGGTGTTGCCGGGCTGGATGGTGCCGCGCATGGGACTTCTCCGAATGTGTCAGGTTTTGGGGAGCGTTCCAGCGGTGATCACGCGCCGGGATTGCGGTAGAGCCCGCGCCAGTCGATCGCCTTCGCGCCGAAGTCGAGGCGGCACTTGATCTCGACGCCGTCGACATCGAAGCCGTTGCGCGTCTCGATGGTGGCGCCCTGCTGGCCTTCGAGATAGGCGTACTCGATGGTGTCGATCTGGGCGGGGTTTGCGGCGAGGTACCAAGCCGTCAGGCTCGCGGCATCAAGACGAGGCTCGGAGATCGGCGTCAGGGTGCGGATCGAGGACGGGACCACATTGCCGGTCTGGGCAGGCACGAGGTTCTGCGCCACCAGCTGCTCGGCGGCGAGTTCGAGCGATGCCGGCACGATGAGATAGGCGGGCCGGACATTGAGGATGGTCTTCCTGTCGAGGCCGGTCTGCCGGGCCATGGCCGCACGCGCCGCGCCGATCGCGGTGACGCTGAGCGCGGTGGCCGGGTTCGCCAGATTGCCGTGGTTCTGGTGGAACAGCGCGATGGAGTCACTCATCGCGGCGTTCGCCAGGATGATGCCCCAGACGACATCGCTCTCCAGCGTGGCGATCGCCGTGCCATACATCGCCGGAATGCGGGTGAAGGCGTCGAGATCGTCATTGATGAGGACCTGCCGCGTGACCGCAACGACGCGCCCGTAAGTCTCGACACGGTAGCTCTCGCGCCCTTCGGCCAGGGTGCCGCGCTTGAACTCGCCGCCCTCGTTCACCTTCACGAGCTGCGGCGCTTCGCCGAGCTGGACACGGTGCATCGCCTTGGAGTCGGTTGCTGCTACCATCCGGCAGAAGGGAACGTAGGTGCGCGGATAGGCATCATAGGCCTGCCGCAGCGTCTTTCCCGTCACGGCGGCAAGAACCTCGGGAAAGTCCGAGGTGGAGTGAAGGGCGCGCGTGGCGATCTCGTCGCGGGAAAGCCCGCGCACATTGACGCCCGCGGATGCCAGGAACTCGCGGGCAAGCTCGATCAGGGTCAGTCCGCGATACTCCCGCGCCGGCTCGGCAAGCGGAAACAGAGTCGGCGAATGACGGTGCAACAATGCGCCTGCGACCGCTTCGCGGCGCGTGACGCGCTCGTCGCGCCCGCCCATCGGGCTTGCCGCCTGCGCGAACACCCGCGTTTCGTCCGCTGTCGAAGCAAGCGTGTCGAGGATCTCGCGGCGGGCATCCTCGATCGCGACCCCACGCTTCACGAGG
>JBIJED010000212.1:0-5552 GCA_044343785.1 Azospirillales bacterium
GTACTGGTACATGTTCGCGACGCTGACACCGGCCGCGGCGCTGATGTCGGCGGTGCTCGCGGCATGGAAGCCGCGGGCGGCGAAGCAGGCGCGCGCGGCGTCGAGGATCTGCCGGCGACGGGCGGCTCGCGCCGCCGGATCGACCGGGCGACCACGCGTCTGGGGTGTCGGTGACATCATCATGCGCATAAAGTAAGGGATCGCTCGCTCATAGTCAAGGGCGGGGTTCTCCGCGTCGGTGGCGCCCATCGACGCCGCCGTCCCCCGCACACCGGCCCGTCGATCGCCCCTCGAACGGGACGCCGGACCGCATCCCCCTCGCGTCCCGCCGGCGGGAGGCGGCAGTGGAATCCGGTGCGGGTCGCCTGCCGGCCTCCGGTCTTGAAGCACACGCGCGCTGCGTGGTCGGAAGGCCATCGAGCATGGCGGTCAGTTCCCCGCTGCCGTCGTGCTCGTGGACGTAGCTGCCCGGGTTGCCGGGCCCCCCTGGGACGGTCCTCGCTCGGCGCGGCCCGCCAGTGGAAAAGGGCGCGGCGGAACCGACCCGCGGCACGGAACGTCGCGGCGGCTGATAATGATTTGCAATCGCGCGGGTAACGTGAGATTTTCCGGTCGTGGTTCCGATCGAGTGACACGTCCCATGCTCGTCTGTCTCTGCCACGCCATCAACGAGACCAAGGTCGACGCGGCCATCCGCGACGGCGCGCGACGCTACCGCGACGTCCTCGGGGCCTGCGGCGCGCGGCCGAATTGCTGTCGCTGCCAGGACGAGATAGAAGACCGGATCGATGACATCGTCGGCGGCGGCACGACCGCCGGACCGGTGGGGTTCCCCGGCGCCTCCGGGAACGCCGGCCGGCACCCCCGCTCCACGCCGGTCGAGGCGAAGGCTTAAGGACCCATCATGCGCAACGATCCCCAGGTCAACGTTTTCCTGAACCGGCTCCTGAAGAACGAGCTGACGGCCATCAACCAGTACTTCCTGCACGCGCGCATGCTGCGCAGCTGGGGGTTCGACCGGCTGGGCCGGAAGATCTACGAGGAGTCGATCGGCGAGATGAAGCACGCCGACGTCATCATCGACCGGATCCTGTTCCTCGAAGGGCTGCCGAACCTCCAGGACCTCGGCAAGCTGCGCATCGGCGAGACCGTGCCGGAGTGCCTCGCCTCCGACCTCGCGCTCGAGACGGCCGCCCGCGCCGACGACGTCGAGGCCATCGCCTACTTCGAGAGCGTGCGCGACTACGTGAGCCGCGACATCGTCGTGCGCATCCTCGAGGAGACCGAGGAGCACATCGACTTCCTCGAGACCGAGATCGGCCTCATCGACGCGGTCGGCATCCAGAACTACCTGCAGAAGCAGATCGACAGGTTCCAGCCCGAGGGCGGCTGACCGCACCCGCGAACGACCGTGCGATGACGGCGCGGTCCGGGCAGGGCGGCCCCGTCCTCGCGCCGATCGCGGCCGGCCTCGTGCGGGCGGTCGAGGTCGGGCTCGGTGCGGTCCTGGCCGGCCTGCTGGCATCGCTTCTCCTCCTCGTGACGCTTTCGGTCCTGCTGCGCTACGTGGCGGGCACCGCGCTCCCGGGAACCGAGGAGCTGGCGATCTGGCTCTTCACCGCGCTCGTCTTCCTCGGGCTTCCGCTCGTCGCGGGCAGTGCGGTCGCGATCCGGCTCGACCTGATCGCGCCCCGTCTCGGACCGCGGGGCCGCGTGGTGGTCGCCGTCCTGGCCGACGGGGTCTCCGCCCATGCGGCCCTCGTCTTCCTGTCGGGGGGCATCGGGGTGGTGACGCTGGTGGGCGGGACGTCCATCATGCTGGGCCTGCCGGAGTGGATCCGATTCGCCCCCGTCCCGGTCGGCGCGGGCCTCGCGGTGGCGATGATCCTGTTGCGCGCGACGGCCGAGGGCCGCGCCCCGGCGGGCCTCGCGGCCCTGGCGATGGGGGCGGCGCTGCACGCCCTCGCCCACGCGGGGCCGTTCGCGGCACTCGCCTCGCCCTCCGCCTTCGCCGGCGTCCTCGCGCTCGCCTGGATGCTCCTCGGCGCACCGCTCCCGCAGGCCCTCGTCTCGGCCCTGGCGCTCGCCATCCCGTTCGGCGCGCTGCTGCCCGAGGCGGCGATCGTGCAGACCACGGCGTCGGGCGTGGGCAGGTTCCTGCTGCTCGCCATCCCGTTCTTCCTGCTCACCGGCGTGCTGATGCTGGAGGGGGGGCTCGCGGGGCGCCTCGTCCGCCTCGCCCGGGCGCTCGTCGGCCACCGGCGGGGCGGGCTGGCGCAGACCACGCTCCTGACGAACGTCCTCTTCTCCGGCATCTCCGGCTCCTCGATCGCCGACGCCGCCTTCGGGGCGAAGGCGCTGGCGCCGGGCTTGCTGCAGGCCGGCCATGCGCCGGAGAAGGCGGCCGCGATCGTCGCCGCGACCTCGGTGCTGGACAACATCATCCCGCCGTCCATCGCCTTCCTGATCCTCGCCAACGCCGCGAGCCTCTCGGTCGGCGCGCTGTTCGCCGGCGGTCTCGTCGCCGGCCTCGTGCTGGCCGGAGCACTGGCCGTCGCCCTCCACCGCATGGGGGGCGTGGAGACGGCGGCAGCACCCGCGGGGGCGGGGGAGCGTCGGGCGGCCCTGCGCGGCGCGGTTCCGGTGATCGGCCTCGCGGTCCTCGTGCTGCTCGGCATCCGCCTCGGCATCGTCACCCCGACCGAGGCCGCGGCGACGGCCGCGGTCTACGCGCTCGTCCTCGCCGTGGCGCTCCGGGGGCCGTACGGCCTTCCTGCGATCTTCCGCCAGAGCGCGCGGGAGACCGCGGCCATCGGCCTCCTGATCGGAACGGCCGCGCCCTTCGTCTTCCTGCTCGCCGTCGACCGCATGCCCGTCGCGGTGACGGGCCTCCTCGCCGATCTCGGTGGCGGGCGCTGGACGGTCCTGGTCGCGGCGATGCTGATCCTCCTCGTGGCGGGCTGCGTCCTCGACATCGGGGCGGCCATCCTGCTGTTCGCCCCGCTGCTTCTGCCCGCCGCGATCGCGGCCGGCATCGATCCGGTCGCCTTCGGCGTCCTCCTCGTCGTCAACCTCATGATCGGCGGGCTGACGCCGCCGGTTGGCGTCCTCGTCCAAGTGACGAGCAGCCTGTGCGGGCTGCCGGCCGCGTCCGTCTTCCGCGCCTGCTGGCCCCTGACGGCGGTCCTCCTCGCCACGCTCGCGGCGATGACGATCGCCGTCGGCCTCCTTATCTGATCCCTTCGGATCCAGCGACCGGAAGCGCCCCCATGTCCCGCCTCCACCGACGCACGCTGCTCACGACCGGCGGTCTCGCGCTCGCCGCCCCCCTCGTCGCAGCACCCCTGTTGGCCGCGCCTCGGGTCGCGCGGGCCCAGACCCGCGCGGTCACCGTCGCCTCGCTGTTCGGCGAGGACAAGCCGGAGACGCAGGTGTGGTTCCGGGTGCGCGAGCGGCTGGCCGCGCTCGTCCCCGGCCGCTTCGACCTGCGGATCGTCCAGAACGCGGCCCTCGGCGGGGAGCGCGAGGTGGCGGAGGGGCTCCGCCTCGGCTCGATCCAGGCGAGCCTGTCGACCGTCTCGGCGCTCTCGTCCTGGGTTCCGGAGAGCCAGATCCTCGACCTGCCGTTCGTCTTCGCCGACGCCGCCCACGTGCGCCGCGCGCTGGACGGGCCACAGGGGGAGCGGCTGAAGGGGCTGTTCGAGGCGCAGGGCTTCGTGGTCCCGGCCTTCATCAACTACGGCGCCCGGCACCTCTTGGCCAAGGAGCCGATCACGCGGCCCGACCAGCTCCGGGGCAAGCGCATCCGCGTGATCCAGAGCCCGCTGCACACCGAACTCTGGCGCGCGTTCGGCGCGCTCCCCACGCCGATCCCGATCCCCGAGACCTACAACGCGCTGAAGTCGGGCGTGGTCGACTGCATGGACCTGACCAAGTCCGCCTATGCGGGTTTCCGCCTGCACGAGGTCGTGCCGTACCTGACCGAGACGGCGCACATCTGGGCGACCGGCGTCCTCGTCCTGTCGGCCGGCTTCTGGCGCACGCTCGGCGCCGAGGAGAGGGCGGCCTTCGTCGCCGCGACGCGGGAGGCGGCCCCCCACTTCGACGCGCTGATGGTGGCGGACGAGGCGACGTCGATGGCGAAGGTCGCGGCCGAGGGCGGAAAGGTCGTCCAGCCCGCGGACCGGGCGGCGTGGCAGGCGGGGGCCCAGGGCGTCTGGTCGTCGCTCGCCCCGCGCGTCGGCGGACAGCAGCGGATCGACGCGTTGCGCGCGGCCTGAGGCCGGGGCGAGGCTGGCCGGCCGCGGCGAGACGAGCCGCAGGAGCCTCCGTGCTTGACACCTCGGACATCGAGGCATAGAAGGGTGACATGTCCAGCCGCACCCTCGCCCGTCCTGCCCGCGCCGCCCCGGACCTGACCGACCGCGCCTATTGGGCCGGCACCGTCAAGATGAGCCTGTCGAAGCTGTTCATCCTGCGCGTCCTGCACGACCGCCCGATGCACGGCTACGACATCGCCCGCCGGGTCGAGCAGACGACGCGCGGCTGCTGCTCGCCGTCCGAAGGGACGATCTACCCGGTCCTGCGCGAGTTCGAGGAGGGCGGCTACGTCACCTCGGCGGCCGAGGTCGTGGGCGGGCGGGAGCGCAAGGTCTACACCCTGACCGACCGCGGACAGCTGGCCCTGCGGACGGCGGTGGACGCCTGGATGGAGATCACCGATGCGCTGGTCGATGCCGACCGCGTCGTCGCGCGGACCCGTGACGGGGGTGCCGCGGACTGCTGTGGCTGACCGATTTCTTTTGTCCCGAAGCATCGACCCTTGAGGCATCGGTGCCCGATGCGAGGAGCGAAGACCCCATGAACGCCTCCCTTCCCGTCGTCGTCGTCGGGGCCGGCCCGGTCGGCCTCGCCGCCGCCGCCCACCTCGTCGAGCGCGGGCTGACCCCGCTCGTGCTGGAGCGGGGCGACGGCCCCGGCACGACCGTCCGGGCCTGGGCCCACGTCCGGGTCTTCTCGCCCTGGTCCTACAACGTCGACGCCGCGGCCGGCCGGCTGCTCGAAGCCGAAGGATGGGAGCCGCCGAACCCGAAGGTCGTTCCGACCGGGGCGGAGATCGTCCGGCGCTATCTGGAGCCGCTCGCGGCGCTGCCCGCCATCGCCCCGCACCTCGTGTTCGGCGCGCGGGTCCGCGCGGTGACCCGGCGGGGTCTCGACAAGATGTCGAGCGCGGGCCGCGAGGACCGGCCCTTCGTCGTCGCCTGGACCGACCGGGAGGGCGCCGAACGCCGGACCGAGGCGCGCGCGGTGATCGACGCCTCCGGCACGTGGTTCTCGCCGAACCCGATGGGCGTCGACGGGCTGCCGGTCCCCGGCGAGGCGGAGGCGGCGGACGCGATCGCGACCGGCATCCCCGACGTCGCCGGGGCCGAACGCGCCAGCTACGCCGGCCGGACCACGCTGGTCGTGGGCAGCGGGCATTCGGCCATCAACATCGTCCTCGACCTGCTGCGCCTCCAGGCCGACGCGCCGGAGACGCGGGTGATCCGGGC
>JBIJED010000213.1:0-5549 GCA_044343785.1 Azospirillales bacterium
ATGGCCAGCGGCTTCGCGGGATCGAGATCGGACAGATCCGGGAGCGGCGGGACCGAGCCGACGATGCCGAGACCGTGGTGCACCTGCAGGCGCAGGTCGACCGCCTGTCCGGCCAGGCGAGCCGTATCAAGCGACGGCTCGACATCATCGACTGAGATTGGCTCCGGCCTACTTCGGTCGGCGGATACCCTCACCCCCGCAGGTCCGGAAAATCCTCCTCGAAGAACTCTCCCTCCAGCCGCGCCACCGGCTGCGGCCGGGCCTCCTCGCGCTGGCGTAGTTCCACCCGCCGGATCTTGCCGCTGATGGTCTTGGGCAGGTCGAAGGGCTCCAGCCGACGGATCCGCTTGTAGGGCGGCAGGCGCTCGCGCAGGTGGCGGAAGATCGACCGTGCCGCCTCGCCCGTGAGCGGCTGCCCGCCCACCAGCGACACGTAGGCCTTGGGCACCGCGAGACGCAGCGGATCGGGGCTCGGCACCACCGCGGCCTCCGCGACGAGCGGATGCTCGATCAGCACGCTCTCCAGTTCGAACGGGCTGATCCGGTAGTCGGACGCCTTGAACACGTCGTCGGCCCGGCCGACGTAGGTGAGGTAGCCGTCGGCGTCCCGGCGCGCCACGTCGCCCGTGCGGTAGAAGGCGCCCATGCCGTCGCGCCCCGTTCCGCCCTCGTAGCCCTCCATGAGGCCCGCGGGTGGCGGCGAGAGGCGGAGCGCGATCTCCCCCTCGTCCGCCTCCCGGTCCTCCGCGTCGAGGAGGACCACGTCGTAGCCCGCGAGCGGCCGGCCCATCGACCCCGGCTTGATCGGCTGGCCGGGCGGGTTTCCCACCGTCGCGGTCGTCTCGGTCTGGCCGTAGCCGTCGCGGATGTCGAGGCCCCAGGCCTTGCGGACCTGCTCGATCACCTCCGGGTTCAGCGGCTCGCCGGCCGACATCACCTCCCGCAGCGCCACGGGCCAGCGCGTCAGGTCCTCCTGGATCAGCATGCGCCAGACCGTCGGCGGGGCGCAGAGCGTCGTGACCCCGTGCGCCACCAGCGCATCGAGCACCCCCTTCGCCGCGAACCGGCCCTGGTTGAGCGCGAAGACGCACGCGCCGGCGATCCAGGGCACGAAGAAACTCGACCAGGCGTGCTTGCCCCAGCCGGGCGACGAGATGTTCCAGTGCACGTCGCCGGGGCGGACGCCCAGCCAATGGAGCGTCGAGAAGTGTCCGGCGGCGTAGCTCCGCTGGGTGTGGACGACCAGCTTCGGTTTCGCCGTGGTGCCCGAGGTGAAATAGAGGAGGAGCGGGTCCGAGCCGCGGGTCTCGCCGTCGGGCGTGAACGCGTCTGGCGCCGCGTCGGCCTCCGCGAAGTCGTGCCAGCCGGCGGGCACGGCGGCGCCGACGGCGATCCGGGTGATCCCCGCCGGCAGGTCCGCGAACTTGCCCGCGTCGCCCGCCATCGCGACGACGTGGCGGACGCGTCCGCGCTCCAGCCGGTCCTTGAGGTCGTCGCCCGACAGCAGCGTCGTCGCCGGGATCATCACGGCGCCCAGCTTGATCGCGGCCAGCATCGACTCCCACAGGGGCACGACGTTCGGCAGCATGAGGAGGATGCGGTCGCCCCGCCGCACGCCGAGGCCCCGCAGCCAGTTGGCCACCCGGTCCGAACGCCGCGCCATCGCCTCGAACGTGCGCACCTCGGCGGTGCCGTCCTCGCCCGCCACCCGCAGCGCCGGGGTCGCGTTGCCGGCTGCGTGGACGTCGAACCAGTCGAGCGCCCAGTTGAAGCGGTCGAGGTCGGGCCAGCGGAAGGCCGCGCGCGCGGCGGCCCAGTCCGTCCGGTGGCGCAGGATCGTCTCCCGCGCGGCGACGTATTCGGCGGTGCCCATCGCGTCCGTTCCCCCCTCCTGCGGCGTTCTCGCGAGGCTAACGCGAGCGGCGACGCGCGCGCAAACGTCCATCCCGGCGAGGTGCCCTTGGGCCTTCCTTAACCAATCGGGTCCAGTGTGCGCGGACAGCCGCCAGGATCCTCCGCCCCATGCTGCTCGAGCTTCCCCTCGCCGTCCTCGCCCTCGCGGCCGGGGCCTGGGCGGGCCAGCGGTCGGTGCTGTTCCGGGCGGCGGCGTTCGATCCGGTTCCGGCCCTCTGGCAGGCCGAGAGGTTCGAGGTTGTGCGCTACGCCACCGACGACGGCCTCGTCATCGCCGGCTGGTACGCCGCACCCACCCGGCCCGGGGCGCCGGTGATCCTCTACTTCCCCGGCTGTCAGGGTCATCTCGGCCGCCAGTCGGCGAAGCTCCGCGGCTTCGTCGCGGAGGGTGCCGGCGTGCTGATGGCCGGCTATCGCGGCTATGCCCGCAACCCCGGACGGGCGAGCGAGACCGGCCTCAGGCGCGATGCTTCGGCGGCGGTGGCGTTCCTGCGCGTATGCGGCGTCGAGCCGTCGCGGACCGTGCTCTGGGGCTATTCGCTTGGCAGTTCGCTCGCGACGGGCGTGGCGACCGCGGGCGGATTCGCGGGCCTCGTGCTGGAAGCGCCGTTCCTCTCCGTTCCGGCGGTCGTGGCGAGCCACGTGCCCATCGGCCTCGGGCCGCTCGTCCGCGACCGGTTCGACACGCGCGCGCTGATCGCCCGGGTCGACGCGCCGGCCCTCGTGCTGCACGGCACCGCCGACGCCGTGATCCCCTGGACCCACGGCGAGGCGTTGAGCCGGATCGCGACCGACGCATCGTTCGTGCCCTTCGCCGGCGGCGGGCACGACGATCTGGAGGCGTTCGGCGCCGGCCCGGTCGTCGCCGACTTCGTGCGGCGGATGGTGCCCGGACCCTGAGACATGTTGCGCGGCCCGACACGACAGGCCATCCTTCGGCCCGAACGGACCGTGAACATGATGGCGCGATGCCGGACGACCTCATCCGCCTGAACGGGGTGGATCTCCTGCCCGATCTCTCGGGCGCGCTGCTCTGGCCGGACCGGGGGCTCCTCGCGGTGGCCGACCTGCATTTCGAGAAGGGATCGTCGCTGGCGGCGCGCGGGCGGCTGCTGCCGCCCTACGACACCGCGCGCACCCTCGACCGGCTGGAGGCGGTGGTCGCGCGTCTCTCGCCGGCGACCGTCGTGGCGGTGGGCGACAGTTTCCACGACCGGACGGCGGCCGACCGGGTGGCCGCCGCCGACGTGGCCCGCATCCGTCGCCTGAGCGCGGGGCGGGACTGGATCTGGATCGCCGGGAACCACGACCCCGATCCGCCGACCGGATGGGGCGGACGTGTGGAGACCGCGGTGACGGTCGGGCCGCTCGTCTTCCGCCACCTGTCGTCGCCGGGGGCGGGGGTGGCGGGCGAGGTGTGCGGGCACTGGCACCCCGTGGCCGCCGTCGCCACCCGCGCCCGGCGGCTGCGCTGCCGCTGCTTCGTCACCGACGGGCGGCGGCTGGTGCTGCCGGCCTTCGGCGCCTACACGGGCGGTCTGAACGTGCTCGACCCCGCGGTCGACGGGCTGTTCGACCGCGGGTTCGAGGCGCACCTGCTCGGCCGCGACGCCATCTACCGGTTCCCCCGGTCCCGGCTCTCGCCGGACCCGGAGGCGCCGGGAGGATCGATCGTGCGGGGTGGCGTGCGAAGATCGGCTCGGGACGCTCGCGCCGCGCGTGGTACTTAAGGGTCGGTCCGCGCAGGATCGTGCACCGGCCCTCCCGGCTCTCGGGACCTGTCGGCCACCGGCAGCGTCGGGTGCCGATCGTCGCGGGCGCGGGCGACGGTCGGCTCACGGTCGGATCCGCGGTCGGGGGAGTGGCGGGAATTGGTCGTCGGTCTGATCAGGGGGGCGGGGGTCTCCGTCGGCATCGTCATCGGCGTCCTCGTCGGCGCGGTCGCGGTCGCGGTCGCCTATGTCTTCGCCGGGCTGCCCCGGACCGTGCCGGAGCCGGACGTCGGCCGGCTCGACTGCGTCTCCTACGCCCACCCGAGCCCGCTGTTCGCGGCCGGGGAACCGATCACCGAGGCGGTGCTGCGCCGCGAACTCGCCGCGGTCGCGGCCATCGCCCGCTGCGTGCGCCTCTACGCGACCGAGAACGGGCAGGACGCGGCCGTCGGCATCGCCGCCGACCTCGGCCTCTCTGTGCTCCTCGGCGCCTGGATCGACGCCGATCCCGTGCGCAGCCGCGGGGAGGTGGAGCGGGCGGTGGCCCTGGCGAACGCCCATCCGGGCACCGTCCGGGCGCTGATCGTCGGCAACGAGGTGATGCTGCGGCGCGAGATCCCGACCACCGATCTTCTCGCCCTGGTGGCGGAGGTTCGGGGCCGCGTGTCCGTGCCGGTGACGACGGCGGAGATCTGGACCACCTGGCTCCGGCGGCCGGAGATGGCGGCGGCGGTCGACGTGCTGACGGTCCACGTGCTGCCCTACTGGGAGGGGGCGTGGGCGGACGCGGAGGCGGCCATCGGCGAGGTGGAGCACGCGATGGCGACGCTGGCCGCGCGCTATCCGGGCAAGCCGCTGCTGATCGGGGAGGTCGGCTGGCCGAGCCGCGGCAAGGCGCGCGGACCCTTCGCGCCCGGTCTCGTCGAACAGGCGCGCTTCGTGCGCGGCGTCGCCGATCTCGCCACCCGGAACGGCTGGGCCACCAACATCGTCGAGGCGCTCGAACAGCCCTGGAAGCGCCCCATCGAGGGCACCGTCGGCGACGCGTGGGGCGTGCTGCGGCCCGACGGCACGCCCAAGGGCGTCCTCGCCCGCCCGGTCTCCCCCGTGCCGGACTGGCCGCTGCGCGCGCTCGCCGCCGTCGTGGTCGGGATCGGCCTCGCGGTCGCGGCGGCGCGGGGGACGGGCACGCTCCGGCCCTTCGCGGCCGGGATCGCGGCGATGGCGGTGGGGGCGCTTCTCGTGGAGCAGGCGGTCTTCGCGATCGAGACCGTCGCGGGCCTCCCCGCCCTCGGTCTTTCGGCGGCGCTGGGCGTCGCCTCGCTCTGGCTCGCCTGGGCGGCGGTCGGGCGGATCGCCGGGCGATCGCCGGTCCGCGCGTGGTCGATCGCCACCCTCGCGTCGGCGGCGGCCGGACACGGGCCCCGCCTCGACCTCGTGCCGGCGCTGGCGGGCGCGGCGGCGGCGGCCGTGCGGATCGGGGCCGCGGCGGTCGCGCTGGCGCTCCTGATCGACCCCCGCTATCGCGACTTCGCCGGACCGGCCTTCCTCGCCGCCGCCGTGGCGCTTCCGCTGGCGCTCGCGACGGTGGGCCGCGTCGGCGCGGCGGACCGGCTGGTCGCGAGCGTCACGGCCGCGGCCGCCCTGTCGGCGCTGGCGGTCGCGGGGCCGGGCAACCTACAGGCCCTCGGCTGGGCGGCCGTCGCCCTGCTTCTCGCCGCCTCCGGCCTCGGGCTGGGCCGACCCGCGGGTCGCCAGCGCGACGAGGCCGAGGAAGAGGCCCGTCCCGCCGACGGCGGCGTGCCCGAGGGCGAGCCCGGCCGGGCCGGCTGAGACGGCGATCCAGATCCCGACCCGGCGCAGCGGACCCCGGGCGAACAGGGCGACGAGCCCTGCGGCGAGTGCCGCCGCGTGGAAGGGGGC
>JBIJED010000214.1:0-5536 GCA_044343785.1 Azospirillales bacterium
ACCCTGCTGATGATCGCCGTCGCCGCGAACCGGCTGCCCACGCCGGAGGAGCGGCGCGAGATCGGCGTCCTGCGGGCGATGGTCGACACGGCGTGGGCCGATCTGCAGGCGCTGGCGGCGCAGCCGGAACTGGCGGGTCCGACCCGAGCGGCGATCGAGACCCTCGGCCGCGGCTACTTCGGCTCCTTCACCAGGACCCGGCAGGGCATCCTCGACGGGACCGCCCGCCCCGGCTTCGACGCCCTGTTCGCGGAGACGGGGCGCGTCCTCGACGAGGCCGCGGCCGTGACGGTGCGCGCGTCGGCGGACATCGCGGGCGCCTGGGCGGGGCACGCATCGACGTCGTTCTGGCTCCTCGTGGTCGAGGGCATCGCGGGCGCCGTCTTCATCGTGGTCGCCGCGGCGATGAACGTCACGACGCGGCGCTCCTTCCGGCGGCTCGACCGGCTCCGGGCGTCGCTCACCTCGATCGCCGACGGGGCGTTGGACACCGACGTCCCGGACGCCGGCGCGCCGGACGAGGTCGGCCGCATGGCCGATGCGGTCCTGACCCTGCGCGACGGCCAGCGGGCCGCGGCCGACGCATCCGTCGTGCGGCGCCAGGAGCGGGCGGTGCGGGAGGCCCGGCAGGCGGACGTGTCGGCGGCGGTCGCGGATTTCGAGACGGCGGCCAGCGATCTGGTGCGGGCACTGACCACTGCCGCGTCGGACCTGACGGCCGCGGCCGACGGGATGTCGGCGGCGGCGGACGAGACGCGCAACCGGGTCCTCATGGCCGGACAGGCGTCGGAGACCACCCGCTCGAACGTCGAGGCCGTCGCCGCCGCAGGGCAGCAGCTGGCGGCGTCGATCGCGGAAATCGGGCGCCTCGTCGGGGGCTCCGCCGACCTCGCCGCGCGCGCGGTGGAGAAGGCGGCCGAGACCGACCGCCGCGTGCGCGTCCTTGCCGAGGCGGCGGACAGCATCGGCGTCGTCGTGCAGCTGATCAACGACATCGCCTCGCAGACGAACCTTCTCGCGCTGAACGCGACCATCGAGGCGGCGCGGGCCGGCGAGGCGGGGCGGGGCTTCGCCGTCGTGGCGGGCGAGGTGAAGAACCTCGCCGCCCAGACGGCCCGGGCGACCGAGGAGATCGCCGGGAAGATCGCCGAAATGGGCAGCGCCACGAACCAGACGGTCGAGGCCATCCAGGACATCGGCACCACGATCCGCGAGATCAGCATGATCGCCTCGTCGATCTCCGCCGCGACGGACGAGCAGACCGCGGCGGCGGAAGAGATCGCCCGCAACGTGGAGCAGGCGGTCGCCGCCACGGCGATGGTCTCGGACACCGTCGCCGACGTGTCGCGCAGCGCGGAGGGGACGGGACGGTCCGCGATGGAGGTCCGTGGCTCCGCCGGGCGGCTCGACGAGCAGGCGCGGGACCTGCGGGGGCGCGTGGACGCCTTCCTCGGCGCGGTGCGCGGGGCCGGGTGAGCGGTCAGCGGACGAGCGCGCGCATCGCCGCGTCGAGCCCAGCGAGCGTCAGGGGATACATCCGGTCCTCCATGATCCGGCGGATCATGCCGACCGACTGGGTGTATCCCCAGTACGTCTGCGCGACCGGGTTGAGCCAGACCGCGCGGGGCCAGGTCGCGACCATGCGGTCGAGCCAGACGCCGCCGGCCTCGGGGTTCCAGTGCTCGACGCCGCCGCCCGGCTGCACGATCTCGTAGGGGCTCATCGAGGCGTCGCCGACGAAGACGAGGCGCCAGTCGGACCCGAAGGTGCGGAGCACGTCCCACGTCCCGATCCGCTCGGTCTGACGGCGGCGGTTGTCGCGCCAGACCGTCTCGTAGACGCAGTTGTGGAAGTAGAAGTGCTCGAGGTGCCGGAACTCCGACCGGGCCGCCGAGAACAGCTCCTCGGCGATGCGGACGTGGTCGTCCATCGAACCGCCGACGTCGAGGAAGAGGAGGACCTTCGCGGCGTTCCGCCGCTCGGGCCGCATGCGGATGTCGAGCCAGCCGGCGTTCTCGGCCGTCGACCGGATCGTGTCCGGAAGGTCGAGTTCGTCGGCCGCCCCGGTCCGGGCGAAGCGGCGCAGGCGACGCAGGGCGACCTTGATGTTGCGGGTGCCGAGCTCGACCGTGTCGTCGAGGTTCCGGAAGTCGCGGCGGTCCCAGACCTTGACCGCGCGGCGGTTCCGGTTCCCCTCCTGCCCGATCCGCACGCCCTCGGGGTTGTATCCGTAGGCGCCGAAGGGGGAGGTGCCGGCGGTGCCGATCCATTTGGAGCCGCCCTGATGGCGGCCCTTCTGTTCGGCGTGGCGCTCGGCGAGCGTGCGCATGATCGCGTCCCAGCCGCCGAGCGACTGGATCTGCGCCTTCTCCTCCTCGCTCAGGACCGTCTCGGCGAGCGTGCGAAGCCATTCGTCCGGCACCGCGCCGAACACCTCCGCGAGCGCCTCGCCCAGCGTCTCCAGACCCTTGAACACCTGCCCGAAGACGACGTCGAACCGGTCGAAGTTCCGCTCGTCCTTCACGAGGACCGCGCGGGACAGATGGTAGAAGTCCTCGATCGAGCCGTCGGCGACGCCGGCCTTCATCGCCTCCAGCAGGACCAGATACTCCTTCAGCGAGACGGGGACCCGCGCGCGGCGCAGCTCGTAGAAGAAGGTGGTGAACATTCCCCGCCCTCGCCCGAACCCGTCAGCCCCGCTCGCGCCGCTGGAGGAAGGCGAGGCGCTCGAAGAGGTGGACGTCCTGCTCGTTCTTCAGCAGCGCGCCGTGGAGCGGCGGGATCAGCCGCTTGGGATCGCGCTCGCGGATCGCGTCGGCTGGGATGTCCTCGACCAGGAGCAGCTTCAGCCAGTCGATCAACTCCGACGTCGACGGCTTCTTCTTGAGCCCCGGGGCCTC
Source organism: Azospirillales bacterium (assembly GCA_044343785.1). Taxonomy (GTDB): domain Bacteria; phylum Pseudomonadota; class Alphaproteobacteria; order Azospirillales; family Azospirillaceae; genus CANGXM01. The sequence goes on from JBIJED010000214.1 coordinate 2,901, forward strand.
GCGCACCTCGTAGAAGGCGGTGAGCGCCGCGCGCAGCAGGTCCTTCTTCAGGCCGGGGAAGTGGACGGCGACGATGCGCTCCATCGTCTCCGGCCCGGGGAAGCGGATGTAGTGGAAGAAGCAGCGGCGCAGAAACGCGTCCGGCAGTTCCTTCTCGTTGTTCGAGGTGATCACGACGACCGGACGACGCGTCGCGCGCACGGTCTCCCCCGTCTCGTAGACGTGGAACTCCATCCGGTCGAGTTCGAGCAGCAGGTCGTTCGGGAACTCGATGTCCGCCTTGTCGATCTCGTCGATCAGGAGGACGACGCGGTCCTCGGCCGCGAACGCCTCCCAGAGCTTGCCGGGACGGATGTAGTTGCGGACGTCCTGCACCCGCGCCTCGCCGAGCTGTCCGTCGCGCAGGCGGCTGACCGCGTCGTATTCGTAGAGGCCCTGCTGGGCCTTCGTCGTCGACTTGACGTGCCAGGTGAAAAGCCGAAGGCCGAGCGCGCCGGCGATCTCCTGCGCCAGGACCGTCTTGCCGGTGCCCGGCTCGCCCTTCACGAGAAGGGGACGCTCGAGTGTGATCGCCGCGTTGACGGCGACCCGAAGATCGTCGGTCGCAACGTAGGTCCCGCTGCCCTCGAACCGCATCCGCACGCTCCATCGACCGATGGACCGGACCTTAGACCGGCCGGTCCCGCGGTCAAGGCCGGCGAAACGGTCAGGCGACGGCGACGAGCGGGGCGACGACGTCGTGGAGGCGCTCGATCTCGGCGTCCACGACCGTCATCGTGTACTCGATGCGGTAGGGGCCGGGATCGAACCCGGCCAGCAGGATACGGACGCCGACGCTGCCGTTCCCGTGGGGACGGAAGGTGACGTCCAGCGTCTCGTCGTGCGGGTCGAAGTAGCCGTTCTCGCTTTCGAGCGCGCGGGACAGCGCCTCCCGCAGGGAGACGATCTCCGCACGCGTCAGCTGGACGTCCGCCTTTGCGGCGATACCGAGGCCGATCAGTTCGGTCTTGCACGTCAGCGCGCGGTCCGCGGCCAGCCCGGCGCCCGCCGCGCTGTCAGGAAGCCGGATGCACAACGCCGCACCGAACTGGCCCGTCAGCCGCAACTCCATGACAACTCCGTCCGCTGGACCTCGACCGATGGTGCGGGAGTGGGTGCGGAGGGCGCAAGACCCCGCACCTCTCAAAAAGGCTATGGTCGTCATAGCCCTTCGGTCAGGGTCGCGCAACCAGAGCCTCGACCGCGGCAACGGCGTCGGCGGCCCGCGACGGGTCGGGACCGCCCGCCTGCGCCATGTCGGGCCGACCGCCGCCACCCTTTCCGCCCAGCGCCTCCGCTGCGACCCTGACGAGGTCGACGGCCGAGAACCGGGCGGTGAGCGCCTCGGTCACGCCGACGACGACCGAGGCCTTGCCCTCCGCCGTACCGACGGCGATCACGATCCCTTCGCCCACCTGCTTCTTCAGCTCGTCGACGAGGGGCTTCAGGTCCTTGGCCGGCAGATCGGCCACGCGGCTCGCCACCCGGACGCCCGCGACCTCGCGGACGGCCGGTCCCGCGCCGCCACCGCCCAGCGCCAGTTCGCGGCGGAGGTCCGCGACCTCGCGCTCGAGCCGGCGCCGTTCCTCCACGAGCAGGGCGACCCGCTGCGGCAGCTCCGTCGGCGACGCCCGCAGCGCCGCGGCCGTCGCCTGAACGAGGCGGTCCTGGGCCTCCAGATGCGCCAGCGCACCGGCTCCCGTCAGCGCCTCGATGCGGCGCACGCCGGCCGCCACCGCGCCCTCGGCCACGACCTTCATCAGCCCGATGTCGCCGGTGCGGCGGACGTGGGTTCCGCCGCAGAGCTCGACCGAGAAGGTCCTGGCCTCGCCGGGATCGCGGCCGCCCATGCTGACGACGCGCACCTCCTCGCCGTACTTCTCGCCGAAGAGCGCCATGGCCCCCTCCTCGATCGCCGCCTGCGGCGTCGTCAGACGGGTCGTGACCTCGCTGTTCGCCCGGATCCGCGCGTTCACCTCGGCCTCGACCGCGGCGAGGTCGTCCGCGCCGATCGGCGTCGGCTGGCTCACGTCGAACCGCAGCCGCTCGGGCGAGACCAGCGACCCCTTCTGGTTGACGTGGGTCCCGAGCCGGCGCCGCAGCGCCTCGTGCAGCAGGTGCGTCGCCGAATGGTTGGCGCGGATGGCCCCGCGCCGCGCGCCGTCGACGCGCAGTTCGACCGCGTCGCCGACCGAGAGCGTGCCGCGCGCCACCATCGCGACGTGCGCCCAGAGCGCGCCCACCTTCTTCAGCGTGTCGGCCACCGCGACCTCGGCCCCGCCTGCCGTGAACATCACGCCCGCGTCGCCGACCTGCCCGCCGCTCTCCGCATAGAAGGGGGTCTGGTTCACGACGATCGTGACCGCGTCGCCCGCGGACGCCGCGGCGACGCGCACGCCGTCCTTCACCAGCGCCACCACCTGCCCCTCGGCGGTCTCGGTGGCATGGCCGAGGAACTCGGTCGCGCCGACCTCCTCCTTCAGCTCGAACCAAAGCGCCTCGGTCGCGGCCTCGCCCGAGCCGGACCACGCCGCGCGCGCCTTGCGGCGCTGCTCGGCCATCGCGGCGTCGAAGCCCGCCACGTCGACCGACCGGCC
>JBIJED010000215.1:0-5527 GCA_044343785.1 Azospirillales bacterium
CCGGCCACGTCGCCTATGGGAACTGTCACGCGGCGCTGGTATCTAGCTGTCCCGGAACGCCGGGCGCGACCCGGCGCCACGGGACAGACGGAGCAGGGGCCCTCACATGAATTTCACGAGGATGCTTTCGGTGGGCGCGGCGCTGGTCGCGCTGTCGGTCACGGCGCCGGCCGCGGCGCAGCAGGACTTCACCATGTCGATCATCCACACCAACGACGTGCACAGCCGCGTCGACCAGGTGACGGCGACGGGTAGCTTCTGCACGCCGCAGAACGCGGAGCAGAACCGCTGCTTCGGCGGCTATTCCCGCCTCGCCACCAAGATCCGCGAGCTGCGCGCCCAGCGCCCGAACCCGGTGCTGCTGGACGCGGGCGACGTGTTCCAGGGCACGCTGTTCTACACGATGGCGAAGTCGGACGCGGTGAAGCCGTTCCTGAACGCGCTCCGCTACGACGCGATGACGCTGGGCAACCACGAGTTCGACGACGGCCCGGCGGAACTGGCGAAGTTCCTCGACGGGCTGCGGGTGCCGGTCGTCACGTCGAACATCGACGTGTCGAAGGAGCCGCGCCTCCAGGGCAAGTGGCTCTCGCACCGGGTGCTGGTCGTCGGCGGCCAGCGGGTGGGCGTGATCGGGCTGACCACGCGCGAGACGACGGTCACCTCGTCGCCCGGCGACACGGTCGCGTTCGGCGACCACGTCGAGGCGCTGAAGCGCGAGGTGGCGGCGCTCCAGGCCGTCGGCGTGAACAAGATCATCGCGCTGACCCACGTCGGCACCGGCGAGGATCAGGCGCTGGCCCGCGCGGTCGACGGGGTGGACGTGTTCGTCGGCGGCCATTCCCACACGCTGCTGCACAACGGGGCCGACAACCGCAAGGAAGGCCCGTACCCGATCGTGGTGAACACGCCGTCCGGCGCGCCCGCGCTGGTCGTCTCCGCCTTCTACGGCGGCATCTTCCTCGGCGACCTCCAGGTCACCTTCGACAGCCGCGGCGTGGTGAAGGCGTGGGAGGGCGACACGATCCTGATGGACGCCAAGATCGCCCGCGAGCCCGAGATGCAGGCGATGGTGGAGCGGATGTCCGCGCCGCTCGCCGAACTGCGCGCCCGCCCGGTGGGCACCGCCGGCGTGGCGCTCGACGGCTCGACCACGTCCTGCCGCTTCCGCGAGTGCAACCTCGGCAACCTGATCGCCGATGCCATGCTGGGCGCGGCCCGGCCGCAGGGCGCCACCATCGCCTTCCAGAACGGTGGCGGCATCCGCACCTCCATCCCCGAGGGGCAGGTGACCTTCGGGCAGATCCTCGAGGTGCTGCCCTTCTCCAATTCGCTCGCCACCTTCCAGATCGAGGGGGCGGAGATCGTCGCCGCACTGGAGAACGGCGTCGGCCGCGCCGACAACACCCAGAACGAGGGCACCGGCCGGTTCCCGCAGGTGGCGGGCATGCGCTACAGCTTCGATCCGGCGAAGCCGGCCGGCAGCCGCATCGTCTCGGTCGAGGTCCGGACGGCGGACGGCAGCTTCGCCCCGATCGACCGGGCCGCCCTCTACACGCTCGTGACCAACGACTTCGTGCGCAAGGGCGGCGACGGCTACGCCATGTTCAAGGACAAGGCGAGGAACGCCTACGACGCCGGCCCGAACCTCGAGGACGTGGTGGCGGACTTCATCCGGGCGCAGGGCACCGTCGCGCCGCAGACCGAGGGCCGCATCACCCGGGTGAACTGAAACGGACGGGGGCGGGCGGCCCGCGCCGTCAGCGCGTGCCGCCCGCGCCCTTCACCACGTCTGAGACGCGGGCCGGGAGCCCGGTGCGGAACTGGCGCGCCGCCGCCCGCCGCGCGATGGGGTCCTTCGACGAATCGATCCCCGGCGGGGTGAACAGGTTCAGGATCTTGCCGAACGGCTCCTCGCCCGGCCCCACCTGCGCCAGAAGGTGCCGCAGCGCCCCGCGATCCCGTCGCTGATCAGCCGCTGGTCCGTGCCCATCCCGGCGACCGCACGTGCCGCGGGGCGGCGATCTTGCGACCGCGCTGCGCCATCCGGTGCGGCGCCCGATCCATCCGCCCGGTCACGCGCAAGGTGGTCGGCGTTGGCCGGCAGGGTCGCGCTTGCATGCCATACGCAATTTCCTGGAAACGAACGACGCGCGGCGACGCCCGAAAGCCCGGGAATCCGACCGGAACCTCAACAAACGGACGCAGTCCGCGCTCAGGTGCCGGCGGCGGCGGCCATGAAGGCGCGGATGCGCGCGACGTCCTTGTGGCCGGGCCGGTCCTCCACGCCCGAGGAGACGTCGACCGCGGTCGCCCCGGTGACGGAAACCGCCTCGGCGAGGTTGTCGGCCGTCAGTCCGCCCGAGAGCATCCAAGGCTTCGGCCAGCCGCGGCCGGCCAGCAGCGTCCAGTCGAACGGGATGCCGTTTCCGCCGGGAAGGGCCGTCACCTTCTTGGGCGGGCGCGCGTCGAACAGCAGGCGGTCGGCGACCGCCGCCTGCGCCGGCACGGCGTCGAGGTCGGCCGCCTCGCCGACGCGGATCGCCGTCATGACCGGGATGCTCCAGGCCGCGCGGATCTCCCGCACCCGGCCCGGCGTCTCCTCCCCGTGCAGCTGGATCAGGTCGAGCGGGACCATGGCGACGACGCGCTCCAGCCAGGCGTCGTCGGGCTCGACGAAGAGGCCGACCGTCCGCACGCCGGTGGGGACGATGCGGGCCAGCTGCTGCGCCAGCTCCGGCCCGACCGACCGGGGGCTGCGCGGATAGAAGACGAAGCCGATCCAGCGCGCACCGGCGTCGACCGCGGCCTCGACGGCCGCCGGCCGGTCGACGCCGCAGATCTTGACCTCGACCGGCATCAGATCTCGTCCAGGATGCGGCGGGCGGCGGCCACCGGATCGGCGGCCGTGGTGATCGGCCGGCCGATGACGAGGTGGTCGGCGCCCGCCGCGATCGCGTCGGCGGGCGTGGTGATGCGCTTCTGGTCGTCGGCCACCGACCAGGCCGGCCGGATGCCGGGCACCATCAGCACGAGGTCCGGACCGTGGGACAGGCGCAGCGCCGCCACCTCGTGCGGCGCGCAGATGACCCCGGCGACGCCCGCGTCCCGCGCCCGTTGCGCGAGGCGCAGCACCTGCGCGCCGACGGGGCCCTTCTGCCCGATCGTGCGCAGGTCGTCGTCGTCCATGCTGGTCAGCACGGTGACGCCGAGGAGGCGGATGCCCGCCTCGGCCGCCGTCACGGCGGCGCGCCGCATCATGTCCGGCCCGCCCGACGCGTGGATCGTCACGAACGTCGGCGCGACCGGGGCGATGGCGCGCAGCGCGCCGACGACCGTGTTGGGGATGTCGTGCAGCTTCAGGTCGAGGAAGAGGGGCATGCCGTCCGGCCGCACCGCCGCCACGCCCGCCGCCCCGTGGGCGAGGAAGAACTCGAGGCCGAGCTTGATGCCGCCCACGTGCGGCGCGAGGGTCGCCGCCAGATCGCGGGCGCGGATCAGGTCGGTCGTGTCGATGGCGACGAAGATCGGGTTCATGGGTTCGACTGGTACCACCGCCATGACGCCGGGGCCAGTCGTCAGGCGCGCCCGGCCGCCCAGTCCGGGAACGCCGCCGCCCAGGTCTCGTCCACCAGCGCCCGCGCCGCCCGCTCGCCCAGCACCGCACCGAACTTGAACCCGTGGCCGGAGCAGGGGCTGAGCGCCCAGGTCCGTGCGGCCAGCCGCTCGACGACGAATTCCTCCGTCCGCTCGACCGTGTAGAAGCAGGTCTTCGCCCGGGCCGTGCGATAGCGGTCCCAGTCGCGGATGCGCGTGCGGCCGAGGGGGATGATGTCCTCCACGTCGTCCGCCGCCGCCTCCCGGTCGAGGTCGGGATCGCCGCGCAGGCTGAACCGGTGGTCGCCGATCTTCAGCCCCGTCCCCGGCACCGGCGGCACGAGGTAGAACCCCGCGCGCGGGTCGATCTCCAGGATCATCGGCATCGCGGCCCAGGCGGCCTGCGTCTCGGGGGGCGGGGTCAGGTAGACGACGACCTGCCGCGACGGCGTGACCCGCCCGGTCATCGACGGGACCAGCCGGCCGATCCAGGCGCCGGCCGCCACCACCAGGGCGTCGGCGTCCTCCACCGTGCCGTCGGCCAGCCGGACGCGGGCACGGTCGGGATCGACGTCGGCGACCGGCGCTTGGGGCCGGATCGCGACGCCCCGCCCGGACAGGTGGCGGGCGAGATGCTCCACGATGGCACCCGCGTAGAGGGTTCCGCCCGTCGGCAGGTGGAAGGCCCGCACCATGCGCTCGGTGGTCAGCAGCGGATAGCGCGCCGCGAAGGCGTCGCGGTCGAGCCACGCGACCGGGCGACCCAGCGCCTCCAGCGTCCCGGCCGACTGGCGGACCCAGTCGTCCTGCCCCTCGGACGTGATCGCGAGGACGCCCGTCTCGTGGTAGAGGCGCCGGCCGAGGTCGCCCCACATCCGCTCCCACGCCGCGAAGGCCTCGTCGACCATCGTCGTGTAGCCCCGCGACGCGCCGTAGGCGCTGCGGATCAGGCGGTGCTCGTCGACCGAGGTGCCGAGCGGGTTCGGCACCGGTCCCTGATCGAGCACGGTGACCGAATGGCCGCCGCGGGCGAGCGCCCAGGCGGTCGACAGGCCCATGATGCCGGCCCCGACGATCGTGACGCGCATGGCCTCAGCCTCCCACCGCGAGTTGTGCCGCCGCCAGGTCCTCGATCGCGGTGCCGACGGACTTGAACATCGTGATCTGGTCGGCCGACGTCCGGCCGGCGACGGTGCCGCGGCAGAGGCCGTAGAGGTCGCCGCGCACGTCCTCGCGACGGATGACGCCCGCCCGGATCGGCAGCACCACGTCGCCGCCCTCCTTCAGCGCGCCCTCCAGCGTGTCGACCCAGATCGCGGCGCGCCGGGCCGCCTCGTCGTCGCTCTCCCGCATCTCGGGCGTGTAGGCGCCGACGAGGTCGAGGTGGGCGCCGGGCTTCAGCCATTCGCCCTTCACGAGCGCCGTCCTCGACATGGTGGCGCAGGAGACGACGTCGGCGGCCCGGACCGCCGCCTCCAGATCGGGTGCGGCGGCCACGTCCATCCCCGCCGCCCAGTCCTCGGCGGCGATGCGGGCGGCGAGGGCCGCGGCCTTCGCACCGTCGCGCCCCCAGATCCGCACGCGCCGGATCGGCCGGACGGTCGCGTGGGCGCGGACCAGCCGGTCGGCCAGCGCCCCGGCCCCGACCATGACCATCGACGCCGCGTCGGTCGCGGCGAGGAAGCGGGCGGCCAGCGCCGAGGCGGCGGCCGTGCGCCGGGCGGTCAGCATCGTTCCGTCCAGCATGGCGACCGGCTGGCCCGTCGTGCCGTCCAGCAGCACGTAGGAGCCGAAGACGCCGGGGAGGCCCCGCGTCCCGTTGTCGGGGAAGACGGTGACGATCTTGATGCCCACGTGCCGCCCCGTCTGCCACGCGGGCATGAGGAGGAGCGCGCCGTCGGCGATGCCCGGGCCGGCGGGGATCTCGTGG
>JBIJED010000216.1:0-5519 GCA_044343785.1 Azospirillales bacterium
GCACGGTGACCTCCGCCACCGCCAGGCCGCCGGCCTCGCCGAACGCCTCGCGCACGGTGTAGAGCGGACTCGTTCCGATGTCCCCGTAGACGACGCCGAGGGCACCGAGGATCAGGTTCCGCTTCGTCTCGCCGGCGTTGCCGTGCGGCGCCGAGGCGGCCGCGTCCGCCGTCATGTGTTGACCCAAGTGCCCAACCGTCCTTCGGCGACCGATGCCCATCCGATCGACGCGGGCTTATGCGCCCATCGCCGACGGGGCGCAATGAGGCAGATCAACCTTCCACCCAGGCGATCCGCAACACGTTGGTGGCACCCGGGGTTCCGAAGGGCATGCCGGCCGTGATCACGAGGCGTTGGCCGGGGACGGCGATCCCGTCCTCCCGGGCGATGCGCGACGCCTTGTCGGTCATCTCGTTGAGCGAGCGCACGTCGGCCGTCTGCACGGCGTGGACGCCGAAGACCATGGCGAGGCGCCGCGCCGTGTCGATGTTCGGGGTGAGACACAGGATGGGGACGGCCGGGCGTTCGCGCGCGGCCCGCAGCGCCGTCGTCCCGCGCGTGGTGAAGGTGACGATGGCGGCGGCCGAGATGGTGGTGGCGACCGACCGTGCGGCGGCGGTGATCGCGTCGGCGGACGTGCTCTGCGGGTCGGCGTGGCTCGCGTCGATGATGGTGCGGTAGGTCGGGTCGGCCTCCACGCGCTTGGCGATCCGGTCCATGATGGAGACCGCCTCGAGCGGATACTGGCCGGACGCGGTTTCGGCCGAGAGCATCACCGCGTCGGCGCCGTCGTAGACCGCGGTCGCCACGTCCGACGCCTCGGCGCGGGTCGGGGTTGGGGCGCTGACCATCGATTCCAGCATCTGGGTGGCGACGATGACCGGCTTTCCGGCGATCCGCGCCTCCCGGATGATCCGCTTCTGGAGCGAGGGCACGTCCTCGGCCGGCATCTCCACGCCGAGGTCGCCGCGGGCCACCATCAGCCCGTCGGCCATGTCGACCAGCTCCTCCAGATGCTCGATCGCCGAGGGCTTCTCCAGCTTGACCAGCAGCGACGCGCGCCCGGCGATCAGCCGCCGGGCCTCGGCCACGTCCTCGGGCCGCTGCACGAACGAGAGCGCGATCCAGTCGACGCCGAGGTCGAGCGCGAAGCGGAGGTCGTCCCGGTCCTTGGGCGTGAGCGGCGAGAGCGGCAGGACGAGGTTCGGGACGTTCACGCCCTTGCGGTCGGACAGCTTCGTGCCCGTCACCACGACCGTGTCGGCGTAGTCCCGGCCGCAGTGCGCGACGCGCACGCGGATGCGGCCGTCGTCCATCAGCAGCTCGGCGCCGGGGACGAGGGCCTCGAAGATCTCCGGGTGCGGCAGGCAGACCCGGGCGGAGTCGCCCGGGGTCCGGTCGAGGTCGAGGCGCAGCGACATGCCGGGGTGGAGATCGATCGAGCCGTCGCGGAACGTGCCCACCCGGAGCTTCGGGCCCTGAAGGTCCGCCATGACGCACACGGGCCGCCCGGTCTCCTCCTCCAGCGACCGGATCGCCTGGTACCGCGCCTGGTGCTCCTCATGGCGACCGTGGCTGAAGTTCAGGCGGAAGACGTCGGCCCCGGCCAGGAACAGCTCGCGGATGCGCTCCGGCGTCGATGAGGCGGGCCCCAGCGTGGCGACGATCTTGATCAGGCGGTTGCGCCGGATGGCGCTGGTCTTCCGTTTCATCGGGCCTCGGACAGGAAACTGGCGGTGTGCGGCGGTGGGTCGCGTCGTCGGCGGTGCCGGTCCGGGCATGCTGCACCCCCGGCGTGCGCCCGTCGACCGCAAAGGCGATCGTCTGCGCCCTCCATGCCATGCTCGGGGAGCGGGTCTGCCGAACGGCCGAAGGACGGTTGAACGCTTTACGCCAGTCGGGTAAGACCCCACCTGTTTCGTCCCCGGCTTCAGAGAGGGCGCGGGACCCACGTCCCGCGTCGGGCGCATGTCGCAGATCGTCGAGCAGACGTCCTTTCTTTCGGGCGGCAACGCCGTCTTCATTTCCGAACTCTTCGCCCGTTACGTCGAGGATCCGGCGTCCGTCGACGCGACGTGGCAGTCGTTCTTCGCCGACCTCGGCGAGGACGAGCGTGCCGTGCTGCACGAGGCCCGCGGTGCGAGCTGGGCGCCCAACGGCCACCGCATCATCGGCAACGGCGCCGCCCCCGAGGCGAAGGCCAACGGCGCGGCGAAGGCCAACGGCGCGGCGAAGGCCGCGAACGGGGCCACCGCGACCGCGACCGTCGAGGATCTGCGCAAGGCGGCCAACGACAGCATCCGCGCCCTGATGCTGATCCGCAGCTTCCGCGTCCGCGGCCACCTGATGGCCGATCTCGACCCCCTCGGCCTCAACAAGCGCGAGTACCATCCCGAACTCGACCCCCTGTCGCCGCTCTACGGTTTCACCGAGGCCGACATGGACCGCGAGATCTACATCGCGGGCGTGCTGGGTTTCGAGACGGCGACCCTGCGCCAGATCTACGACACCGTGAAGGCCACCTACTGCGGCTCGATCGGCGTCGAGTTCATGCACATGCAGGATCCGGAGACGAAGGCCTGGATCCAGGAGCGCATCGAGAGCATCCGCAACCAGACGCAGTTCACCAGGGAGGGCAAGCGCGCCATCCTGGAGCGGCTGACGGCGGCGGAGGGGTTCGAGAAGTTCCTCCAGCTGAAGTACACGGGCACCAAGCGCTTCGGGCTCGACGGCGGCGAGGCGATGATCCCCGCGCTCGAGCAGGTGATGAAGCGCGGCGGCCAGCTGGGCCTGAAGGACATCGTGATGGGCATGGCCCACCGCGGCCGGCTGAACGTGCTGACCAACGTGATGACCAAGCCGTTCACGGCCATCTTCTCGGAGTTCCAGGGGAACTCGTCCAAGCCGGACGAGGTGCAGGGTTCGGGCGACGTGAAGTACCACCTCGGCACCTCCGCCGACCGGGACTTCGACGGCAACAACATCCACCTGTCCCTGACCGCCAACCCCTCGCACCTCGAGATCGTCAACCCTGTGGTGCTGGGGAAGGTGCGGGCCAAGCAGACGCAGCGCGCGGGCGGTCGGCTGCCGACCGACGAGACGCGGCGCGAGGTGCTGGGCGTGCTGCTGCACGGCGACGCGGCGTTCGCCGGTCAGGGCATCGTGCCCGAGACGATGGCGATGGCCGAACTGCGCGGCTATCGCACCGGCGGCACGATCCATTTCATCATCAACAACCAGATCGGCTTCACCACGGCACCCCAGTATTCGCGCTCGGGCCCCTACAGCTCGGACGTGGCGAAGGGGTTCCAGGCGCCGATCTTCCACGTGAACGGCGACGACCCGGAGGCGGTGGTCCACGTCTGCCGCATCGCGATCGAGTACCGGCAGAAGTTCCTGCGCGACGTCGTGGTCGACATGGTCTGCTACCGCCGCCACGGCCACAACGAGGGCGACGAACCGGGCTTCACCCAGCCCCTCATGTACAAGGCGATCCGCGGCCACCCCACCACCCGGACCATCTACGCCGGGCGGCTGGCGGCCGAGGGCGTGATCCCGGCCGAGGAGGGCGAGCGGATCAACGCCGCCTTCATGGAAAAGCTGGAGAACGACTTCTCGGCGGCGACGACCTACAAGCCGAACAAGGCCGACTGGCTCGAGGGCAAGTGGTCGGGGCTGACCACCGCACCCGACGAGTACCAGCGCGGCGAGACGGCGGTCGACGCCGACAAGCTGCAGCTCGTCGGCAAGGCCATCAGCCGCATCCCGACCGAGATCAAGGTCAACTCCAAGATCGCGCGCCAGCTCCAGTCCAAGCAGGACATGATGGCGGGCAAGGAGCAGATCGACTGGGCCACCGCCGAGGCGCTGGCTTTCGGGACGCTGCTGGTCGAGGGCGTGCCCGTCCGCCTGTCCGGGCAGGACGTGGGCCGCGGCACCTTCAGCCAGCGGCACGCGACCCTCTACGACCAGGAGAACGAGACGAAGTTCGTCCCGCTCCAGCACATCACCGACAGACAGGCGATGTTCGAGGTCCACGACAGCCCGCTGTCGGAGGCGGGCGTGCTCGGCTTCGACTACGGCTATTCGCTGGCCGAGCCGAACGCGCTCGTGCTGTGGGAGGCGCAGTTCGGCGACTTCGTGAACGGCGCGCAGGTGATCATCGACCAGTTCATCTCGTCCGGCGAGCTGAAGTGGCTGCGCATGTCGGGCCTCGTCATGCTGCTTCCGCACGGCTACGAGGGGCAGGGGCCCGAGCACTCCTCGGCCCGGCCTGAGCGGTTCCTCCAGCTCTGCGCCGAGGGCAACTGGCAGGTCGCCAACGTCACGACGCCGGCCAACTACTTCCACATCCTGCGCCGGCAGATCCGCCGTAACTTCCGCAAGCCGTTGATCATGCTCACGCCGAAGTCGCTCCTTCGGCACAAGGGCTGCGTCTCGACGCTGGACTACTTCCTGACGGGGTCGAGCTTCCACCGCGTGCTCTGGGACGAGAGCGCGAAGGTGACGGGCGACAAGGTGAAGCGGGTCGTGCTGTGCACCGGCAAGGTCTACTATGACCTCGTCGCCGAGGCGCAGGCGCGGAACCTCCAGGACGTCGCGGTCGTCCGGGTCGAGCAGCTCTATCCCTTCCCGCGCACCGCGCTGGGGGAGGAGCTGAAGAAGTACCCGAACGCCGAGGTCGTCTGGTGCCAGGAGGAGCCCGCGAACATGGGCTACTGGTTCTTCGTCGACCGCCGGATCGAGAAGGTCCTGACCGAGATCGGCCACAGGGCCGGACGGCCGGGCTACGCCGGCCGGGCCGAGAGCGCGTCGCCGGCGACGGGCCTGCTCCGGGTTCACAACCAGGAACAGGCGCGGCTCGTCGACGAAGCGTTGACCGTGAAGTAGTCTCCGGCCGCGAACACAACGAAGCAATCCACGGACGCATCCCATGGCGACGGAAATCAAGGTGCCGACCCTCGGCGAGTCGGTCACGGAAGCCACGGTCGCACGCTGGCTGAAGAAGCCGGGCGACGCGGTCAAGGCCGACGAGCCGCTGGTGGAACTCGAGACCGACAAGGTCACGCTCGAGGCGCCGTCGCCGGTCGCGGGCGTCCTGTCGGAGATCTTCGTGAACGACGGCGACACCGTCGCCGCCGGTGGCGTTCTCGGCACGATCGCCGAGGGCGCGGCGGCCGTCGCCGCGCCCGCGAAGGCCGCGGCACCCGCGCCGGCCCCCGCCGTCGCCGCCAACCCGCCGCCGGCGCCCGCCAAGGCGGCCGACGCGCCGCTGTCGCCGGCCGTCCGCAAGATGGTGGAGGAGACGAAGGTCGATCCGGCCGCCATCGCCGGCACCGGAAAGGACGGGCGGCTGACCAAGGGCGACGTGCTCGCCTACATGAACCAGCCGGCGCCGGCCAGGGCCGCCCCGGCCGCGGCCCCGGCGCCGTCCGGCCCGCGCGCCCGCGCAGGCCAGGAGGAGCGGGTCCGCATGACCAAGCTCCGCCAGACGATCGCGCGGCGCCTGAAGGACGCGC
>JBIJED010000217.1:0-5512 GCA_044343785.1 Azospirillales bacterium
ACCATCTCCTTCGGCACCACCTGCCAGAACCGCCCCTTCACGAGGTCCCAGTCGTTGAGGAGCTGGGCCGCGAAGCGGCTCTGCGTCTCGCGCACGTGCGCCTCGATCAGGCCGGTCAGCGCCAGCTCCCAATGGTCGACCGCGATCCGCTGCCACACCACGCTCTCCGGGTTGATGCGCGCGGGCAGGCGGTCCTCCTCGTCGTAGACGAAGGCCATCCCGCCCGTCATGCCGGCGGCGAAGTTGTCGCCGACCGACCCGAGGATCACCGCCGTGCCGCCGGTCATGTACTCGCACCCGTTCGAGCCGCAGCCCTCCACCACCACCGTGGCGCCGGAGTTGCGCACCGCGAACCGCTCGCCCGCCTGCCCCGCCGCGAACAGGCGGCCCGCCGTGGCGCCATAGAGCACCGTGTTGCCGATGATGGTGTTCTTGTGCGCCTCCAGCGTTGAGGCCGTCATCGGCCGGACGACGATGGTGCCGCCCGACAGCCCCTTGCCGACATAGTCGTTGGCGTCGCCGAACACCTCCAGCTTCAGGCCCTGCACCGCGAAGGCGCCGAGCGACTGCCCGCACGAGCCGCGCAGCCGCACCGTGACGTGCCCCGGCTTCAGCCCCGTCATCCCGAACTTGCGCGTGATGTGGGAGGAGAGCCGCGTGCCGATCGCCCGCTGCACGTTCCGGACGTTGTAGGTCAGCTGCATCTTCTCGCCGTCGGCGAAGAGCATGCGCGCGTCCTCGATCATCTGGGCGTCCAGCGTGTCCGGAACCGGGTTCCGGCCCACCACCGTGCAGATGCGGCCCGTGTCGCCGGGGTCGGCGATCACGAGGAGCGGGTTCAGGTCGAGGTCGTCGAGATGCGGCGCGCCGCGGCTCACCTGGGTGAGGAGGTCGGAGCGGCCGATCACGTCGTCGAGCCGGCGGAAGCCCAGCTGGGCCAGGATCTCGCGCACCTCCTCGGCGACGAAGGAGAAGAGGTTGACCACCTTCTCCGGCGTGCCGGTGAACTTGGCGCGCAGGTCCGGGTCCTGGGTGCAGACGCCGACCGGGCAGGTGTTGGAATGGCACTGGCGCACCATGATGCAGCCCATCGCGATCAGGCTGGCCGTGCCGATGCCGAACTCCTCCGCGCCCAGCATGGCCGCGATCACCACGTCGCGGCCGGTCTTAAGCCCGCCGTCGGTGCGCAGCAGCACCCGGTGGCGCAGGCGGTTGAGGGTGAGGACCTGGTTCGCCTCGCTGAGGCCCATCTCCCACGGGACGCCGGCGAACTTGATCGACGTCTGGGGCGACGCACCGGTGCCGCCGACGTTGCCCGAGATGAGGATCACGTCGGCGTTCGCCTTGGCCACGCCCGCCGCGATCGTGCCGATGCCCGAGCGCGAGACGAGCTTCACGCAGACCTTGGCATCGGGGTTGATCTGCTTCAGGTCGTAGATGAGCTGTGCCAGGTCCTCGATCGAATAGATGTCGTGGTGCGGCGGCGGGCTGATCAGCATGACGCCCGGCGTGGAGTGCCTGAGGCGCGCGATCATCTCCGTCACCTTGAAGCCCGGAAGCTGGCCGCCCTCGCCCGGCTTCGCCCCCTGGGCCACCTTGATCTCGATCTCCCGGCACTGGTTCAGGTATTCGGCCGTCACGCCGAACCGGCCCGACGCCACCTGCTTGATGGCCGAGTTCCAGTTGTCGCCGTTGGCGTCGGGCTTGTAGCGCGCCGAATCCTCGCCGCCCTCGCCGCTGTCGGACTTGGCGCCGATGCGGTTCATGGCGACGTTCAGCGTGCCGTGCGCCTCGGGGCCGAGTGCCCCCAGCGACATGCCGGGCGTGACGAAGCGGCGGCGGATGGCGGTGATGCTCTCCACCTCCTCCAGCGGCACGGGCGCGCGGCCGGGGGCGAAGTCCAGCAGGTCGCGGATCTGGATGGGGGCCCGCTTGTGGACGGCCTCCGCGTACTTCTTGTAGGCGGAGTAGCTGTCGGTCGAGACCGCGTGCTGGAGCATGTGGATCAGCCCGCCCTCCCAGGCGTGGCTGTCGCCGCCCCGGCGCCAGCGGTAGAAGCCGCCGACCGGCATGGCCAGCACGTCGGCGTCGAACGCCCGCCGGTGCTGGTCGGCCACCAGCTTCTGCAGGCCGGTGAGGCCGATGCCGCTGATGCGGCTGACGGCACCGGGGAAGTATTCGGCCACCAGCGCGCGCCCGAGGCCGACCGCCTCGAAGTTGCAGCCGCCGCGGTAGGAGGAGATGACCGAGATGCCCATCTTGCTCATGATCTTGAGCAGGCCCTCGTCGATCGCCTTCTTGAAGCGCTTCATGCACTCCTCGAGCGACAGCGCGCCGAACAGGCCGCGGCGCTGGCGGTCGGCGATCGCCTCCTGCGCGAGGTAGGCGTTGACCGTGGTCGCGCCGACGCCGATGAGCACCGCGAAGTACTGGACGTCGAGGCATTCGGCCGATCGCACGTTCAGCGAGGTGAAGGTGCGCAGGTTCTGGCGGATGAGGTGCGTGTGGACGGCCCCGGTCGCCAGGATCATGGGGATGGCCGCACGGCCCGGAGCCATCGCCTCGTCGGTCAGGATCACGTGCTCGGCCCCGCCGCGCACGCCGTCCTCGGCCTCCTGGCGGATGCGCTTCAGCGCGTCGCGCAGGCCGATGTCGCCGGCGGCGGGGTCGAAGGTGCAGTCGATCTCCTTCGCCGTCGTGCCCATGTGGGCCCGCATGGCGCGGTATTCGGCCGTGGTGAGGACGGGGCTGTCCAGCTGGAGGACGCGGGTCTGGCTCTCGTCCTCCTCCAGAATGTTGCCGAGGTTGCCCAGCCGTGTCTTCAGCGTCATCACCCGGCGTTCGCGCAGGCTGTCGATCGGCGGGTTCGTGACCTGGCTGAAGTTCTGGCGGAAGAAGTGGTGCAGGCCGCGATAGCCGTCGGACAGCACGGCGAGCGGGCTGTCGTCGCCCATCGAGCCGACCGCCTCCTTGGCGTCCTCCACCATCGGGTGGAGGATCAGCTCCATGTCCTCCAGCGTCAGGCCGAAGGCGAGCTGGCGGCGCCGCAGGTCGTCCTTCGCGAGGTCGGCCGGCTCGTGCCGGGCCGACGCCTTCTTGACCAGATCGTCGAGCACGGTGATGTGCCGCGCCCACTTGCCCCAGGGCCGCTCCTTGGCGAGCCTGGCCTTGATCTCGCCGTCCTTGTAGAGCCGCCCCTCCTTGAGGTCGATCGCCAGCATCTGGCCCGGGCCGAGGCGGCCCTTCTCCACGATCGACGTCTCGTCGAGCTTCACCATGCCCGTCTCGGACCCGGCGACGACGAGGCCGTCGGCGGTGATGGTGTAGCGCAGCGGACGCAGGCCGTTCCTGTCCATCCCGCCCAGGATCCAGCGGCCGTCGGTGGCGGCGATGGCGGCCGGCCCGTCCCAGGGCTCCATGACGGAATTGGCGTAGGCGTAGAGCGCCCGCACCTCGTCCGGCATCTCCGCATTCCCGCCGGGCGCCTCGGGGATCATCATGGTCTTGACCATGGGGGCCGCGCGGCCCGCGCGGACCAGCACCTCGAACACCGCGTCGAGCGCGCCCGAATCCGACGTGCCCAGCGGGATCACGGGCTTCAGATCGTCGATCCACGGGCCGAAGGCGTCGTGGAACATGCGGGTCTCGTGGGCCTTCATCCAGTTCACGTTGCCGCGGAGCGTGTTGATCTCGCCGTTGTGGGCGAGCATGCGGAACGGCTGGGCCAGCGGCCACGTCGGGAAGGTGTTCGTCGAATAACGTTGGTGATAGATGGCGAAGGCGCTGGTGAAGCGCGGATCCTTCAGGTCGGGATAGAAGGTGTCCAGCTGCTCGGCCAGGAACATGCCCTTGTAGATGATCGACCGGCACGACAGCGTGCAGATGTAGAAGTCGCCGATGCCCTCGGCGCGCACGGCCTTTTCGATCCGGCGGCGGATGACGTAGAGGTCACGCTCGAACTCCTCTTCGCTCACGCCCTTGATGTTGCCGACGATGATCTGCTCGATCTCCGGCCGGGTGGCGTTCGCCTTCTCGCCGCAGACGGTGATGTCGACCGGCACCTGCCGCCAGCCGTGGATGTAGTAGCCGAAGTTGAGGATCTCGCCCTCGACGATGGTGCGCGAGCGCTCCTGCGCGTCGAGCGAGACGCGCGGCAGGAACACCTGCCCGACCGCCAGGATGTGCTTGGGCCGGGCGTGGTCGATCTGGGCCACGTAGTCGGAGAAGAACTTCTGCGGCAGCTGGACGTGGATGCCGGCACCGTCGCCGGTCTTCCCGTCCGCGTCGACGGCACCCCGGTGCCAGACGGCCTTCAGCGCCTCGATCGCCTTCTCCACCACCTGCCGGCGCGGCGCGCCGTCGATGGCCGCGACGAAGCCCACGCCGCACGCGTCGTGCTCGTCCGCCGGGTCGTACGCATGGCCGGCCACGAGCCGGTCACGGTTGGCCTTGTACGCGGCCACGAAGGTCTCGCCGGCGTCGGGAAGGGTGCGGTCGGTCATGGCGCGTTCCTTACGGTCAGGCTGGCGGCGACGTCGGGCAGACGCGTACGCACGTACGCCTCCACCCGGGCCAGGGTTTCGAGAAGCGGGGCGATCGCCGCGAAGGCGTCGTTGACGAGGAGGGTCTGGCGTGCCCGGTCGAGCGGATATTCGTGGGCGAGGCGGTTGCGCAGGTCGTTGAGCCGGGCGACGTCGTCCGGCCCGGGGATCTCGACGTGCAGGTCGATGTCTCCGCCCTTGCGCGCGTCGTCCGCCCGGCTGCCGAACAGGCGCACGACGGCCCCCGGCCCGAAGACCGCGTCCGCCGTCGCCCGGATGGCGGCGATCTCGTCGGGGGTCAGGCGCATCAACCGGTCGCCTTCTTGCCGCGGCGACGGGCGGTCTCAGGAGGCACGGGTTCTCGCGTCCCGAAGAGCCATTCGAAGTCGTGCGGAGGCTCTGCCGGGAACGTTTCGCGGGGAAGTCGCGTCTCGGCCATGGCTTGGTCGACCGCTGCCGAGTAGATCGCGTCCAATGCAAGGGCCGGCACCCGATTTACCGTGCTCGGCCCGAGAGGGTCCAGCGAAGGGCTGTCGGTGATCAGTTCGATCGCCTCGAGCCGGCTGTTGCGGATCGTCAGCGACCAGCTTCGGCTGCGTCGCTGCGGTTGATGGGTCCACTTCAGCCAGTGGGCATAGAGATTGACGAGGTGCCGGACGACGGCACGTTGGTCCGACTTGCCCAAGGACTCGATCTCCTCGGCCAGAAATTGCGTGTCGATGCCGTTGAGGAGACCCTTGCGAAGACGGTCCGCCTGGATGCGTGTCCAGCCGACGAAATCGGCGCCGTAGAGCGTGCTCCAGTCGATCGGGTCCGGGGCCGCGCCGAGGATGTCGAGGTAGACGTGATTTCCGTCGATCACATGGACGCGGGCGAATGCGGACCGCCAACGGGTACGGTCGTGATCGGAGAGTCGGACATAATCCTGAATGAATCTACGGAGATCCCCGTATTCCCGAGTGCGACAAAGA
>JBIJED010000591.1:0-2541 GCA_044343785.1 Azospirillales bacterium
CGTGGATCAGTTCGGCCGACATCTCGCGCCTGCTACACCGGATGCCGGCGCGCCAGATCCTTCTGGTGGCCGACAGCTGCTATTCGGGCTCCTTCGCCGCCGACGGGGTGACGGGGGTGACCGACGACGCGATGCGGGCGATGACCGGCCGGGCGGTGATGGCGATCACGGCGGGCGGCGACGAGCCGGTGGCGGACGGGACGGTGAACTCCCCCTTCGCCGAGGCGTTCACCCGCCAGATCCGGGCGATCACGGGACCGGTGCAGGTCTCCCGCCTGTTCGAGACGATCCAGACCGAGGTGTCGCTGGAGACGCCGCAGACGCCGGCCTACGGCATCGTCCGCTTCGCCGGCTACGACGAGGGATCGGACTTCGTGCTCACGCCCGTCGGCACGCCGGCACCCGCGGCGGTCGGCCTCGCACCCGACCCGGCGCCCCGCCCGCATGCGGCCGTCCGCACCGGTCCCGCGCCGATCCTCGCGGCGCTCAGGCCGCGGGAGGCCGCCGAGTAGGGGCGCGCGGCCGGGGCGCGCCGGGGTCGTTCAGGCGTCGGACGTCCCCGCGATCGCGAGGATCGTCGCCAGCGTCGCGGACATGCCCCGCACGCTCTCCTCCCGCTCCACGTCGATCCATTCGTCGAGCGTGTGGGCGAGGCCGCCGTGCCCGCCCGATCCGATGCGGATCGCCGGGATGCCGAGGCTGATCGGCACGTTGGCGTCGGTCGACCCGGACGAGCCCGTGGCGTCGAAGCCGAAGCGCGTCAACGCCGCCGTCGCCGCGCGGATCAGGTCGGTGCCCGGGTCCTGGCGCCCGGCCTCCCGGTCGCCAACGAGGTCGAGGTCGGCGGTGACCGGTCCGGCGCCCGTGTCGCGCGCCGCGTTCTCCGCCGCCACGGCCTCGGTCACGATCGACCGGAAGCGCGCGTCGAGGCGGGCGAGTTCGCCCGCGTCCTCGGACCGCAGATCGACCTGGAGCGTCACCGTGTGGGGGATGGCGTTGATCGATGTGCCGCCCGAGACCACCGTCGCCGCCAGCGTGGTCCGCGGATCCTCGGGCACCGCGAGCCGGCCCAGCGCCGCGACGGTCGCGGCCATGGCCTGCATCGGGCAGACGCGCCCGAAGTCCATCCAGCTGTGCCCGCCCGGGCCGCGGAACGTCACCCGGTAGCGCCGCGAGCCGACGCCGGCCACGGTGATGCCGTTCATCTCCGGGAAGTCGACCGTGAGGAACGCCTTCACCCGGTCGCGGTAGCGGCCCTCGCGGAAGAAGTGGCGGACGCCGCGCAGATCGCCCAGCCCCTCCTCGCCGACGTCGCCGAGGATCAGCAGATCGGCCTCGGTGCGGATGCCGGCGGCGTCCATCGCGCGGACCAGCGCGAGGTTGACCGCGAGGCTGCGGGTGTCGTCGCCCACGCCCGGCGCGAAGAGCCTCGTTCCCTCCCGCCGGACGGTGACGTCGGTGCCGGCGGGGAAGACGGTGTCGAGATGGGCCGCGACCACGACCAGCGGGCCGTTGCCCGTGCCGCGGCGCAGGCCCATGACGTTGCCGACCCCGTCCATCTCCACGTCCTGGAACCCGTGGTCGGCCAGCATCGCCATGTAGGCCCGGGCGCGGGCCTCCTCGGCGAAGGGCGGGGCCGGGATCTCGGTCAGACGGACGATGTCGTCGACCGTCCGCTCGTGCTCCGCGCGCAGGGTGGCGACCGCGGCGGCGAAGGCCGGGCCGGCGACGATGCGGTCGACCGTGGCGCGCCAGGGATCGCGTCCGGCCATCTCACGCCCCCCGGTGGATCGGGTCGATCCAGGGCACCGTCTCGGGTGCTTCCACCGGATCGACGTCGGTGATGTTCACCACCACCGCCTCATTGTCGGAGCGGACCAGAACGCATTCGAGCGGATTGTCGGGATCGGCGTTGATCTCCTGATGCGGGACGTAGGGGGGCACGTAGATGAAGTCGCCCGGCCCCGCCTCCGCCACGTACTCCAGCCGCTCGCCCCAGCGCATCCGCGCCCGGCCCCGGATCACGTAGATCACGCTCTCCAGGGCACCGTGGTGATGGACGCCGGTCTTCGCGTTCGGGTCGATCCGCACCGTTCCCGCCCAGATCCTCTGCGCGCCGACGCGGGCGTGGTCGATGGCGGCCTGGCGGAACATGCCCGGCGTCTGGAGCGTGCTGGCGTCGAGGCCGTCGCCCGGGATCACCCGCACGCCGTCGTGCTTCCACCGCGGCGCAGGATCGTGCCCGTCGTCATGGTCGTGCCCGTGGTCATGGTCGTGGTCGGACATGGTCGCCCTCCGGATCGGGGGCGCATCGTGCCCGACCCGCGGCCCGGCCTCAACCGGCCAGGAAGGCGCGGATCCCGGCCAGCGCCCGGGGGTCGAACCCGCCGAGGCCGATGGGCGAGCGCGACAGCATGGAGCGGACGTGGAAGGCGGGATCGGCGCCGATCATCCGTTCCGGGATCCCGTCGCCCTGGATCAGGAAGAACCAGTGCCAATAGGCGGTGGCGAAGGCCCGCGTCGTGCCGTCGACCATCGCCA
>JBIJED010000525.1:0-2950 GCA_044343785.1 Azospirillales bacterium
GACGCGCGCGCCGCGGTCGTGCGCGACGAGGTCGAACCGGCCGAACCCCGGCGCGCGCATCAGGGCGACCATGTCGGCGGCCATCGCGCGCTTGGAATAGGTGGCGTGGGCGGGGTCGCCCGGCGGCTTGTCGCTGTCGCCGTAACCGCGCAGGTCGGCCACGACCACGGTGAAGTCCCGCACGGACGCCGGCCGGTCGGAAACGGGAAAGGGGCGCGCGGCGGACCGCGGCACCCCTCCCCTCGTCCTTCCGGGACGGCGGGATCAGGCCGTGAGGCCCGCCCGCACCCGGTCGGGGGTCAGCGGCAGGCGGCGGAACCGCACGCCCGTCGCGTCGAACACGGCGTTGGCGAGTGCTGCACCCGTCGGGCCCTGGCTCGCCTCGCCGGTGCCGAGGAACGGCTGGCCCGGACGGTCGATGAGGACGACGTCCACCGGCGGCACCTCGGCGAAGGTGAGGATCGGATAGGACGCCCAGTCCTCGGAGAGGACGCGGGTGTCGTCGAACTTCACCTCCTCCTTCAGCGTCCAGGAGAGGGACTGGATCAGCCCGCCCTCGATCTGGTTCACGACCCCGTCGGGGTTGACCAGATGGCCGCTGTCGGCCGACGCCACCGCGCGCAGCACGCGGATGCGCCCGTTGCGCCGGTTCACCTCGACCTCGAGGCAGACGGCGCAATAGCCGGCGGTGTTCTTGTACCGCGCGAAGCCGATGCCGCGGCCCCGGCCGTCACGCTTCCTCCACTTGTCCCAGCCGAACGCCTCGGCCGCCTTGACGATCGAAGCGCGCGCCCGCTCGTCCTTCATGAACTTGAGGCGGTAGGCGACGGGGTCGGCCCCGGCGGCGTGCGCCAGCTCGTCGATGAAGCTCTCGATCGCGAAGACGTTGCCGTAGGCGCCGAGGCCGCGGGTCGAGGAGACGCGCAGCGGCATCTCGGTGATGAAGTGGGTGAGCACCCGGTGGCCCGGGAAATCATAGAGCGCGATGCCGTTGCGGTCGGCCGAATAGTTCGGCGGGCCGCCGTTCTGCGGGGTCGGCTGCTGGAACGGCTCGGCGAGATAGCGCGCCGAGAGCAGGTTGCCCGGGTTGCCGCCCGGCCGCGTGCCGTGCGGGGTGGAGTAGATCTGGAAGTCCCAGTCCAGCACGTTGCCGTCCTTGTCCACCCCGGCCTTGGTCTTCACGACCATGGCCGAGCCGTAGGGCTCCCAGCGGTGCTCCTGCTCGCGGGTGTACTGGATGCGGACGGGCCTGCCCGGCATCTGCACGGCCAGAAGTGCCGCGTCGGCCGCCGCGTCGTCGGCCATGTTGTGGCCGTAGCAGCCGGAGCCCTGCACGTGCTGGCAGCGCACCTTCTCCCTCGGCAGCTTCAGCATCTTCGCGATGGCCTCGGCCGTCTCGAAGACCGATTGGCTGTGCGTCTGGATGGTGACGGTCCCGTCCGCGCCCATCGTGGCGATGGCCGACGACGTGCCGATCGACGCGTGCATGTGATAGGGGCGGTAGTAGGTCGCCTCGATCGTCTTGACCGGCGCGTCCCCGCCCTGGCGCGGCGTGTTCCGCGTCTCGATCACGCGGGCGGGCTTGGTGCTGGTCAGCCACTCGGGCATCCCGTCGGTGCCGGGAAGGCCCTTCTCCACGTCCCACTTGGCGGCATTGTAGAGCGCCTGCCCGGCGGCGACCGCCTGCTCCTCGCGGCCCGCGAGGACGGCGAGGAAGCTGCCGTCGCGCACCACCTTGACCACGCCCGGCATCCGCTCGCCGACCGACAGGTCGACCGACGCGAGCTTCGCCCGGTAGGTGGGCGGACGGACGACATGGCCGTGGAGAAGACCGTCTGGGTGCATCTCCTGCACGAAGATCGGCTCGCCCGTCATCTTCGCCGGGATGTCGAGCCGCGGCACCGACTTGCCGGTGTAGCGGTAGGCCGAGGCCGCCTTCGGCGTCGACTGGCCCGTCGCCTCGCGCTCCAGCGCCTGGCCGACGACGAGGTCCCAGTAGGTGGTCTTCGCCCCGCCGGGGCCGGTGATGGTGCCGTCGGCGACGGTCAGGGCGGAGACGGGCTGGTTCAGGCTCTTCGACGCGAGGTCGAGCAGGATCGCCCGCACCTCGGCCGAGGCGTGCCGCACCGCCGGGCCGCAGTTGGGCATCGAGAACGAGCCCGCGGTCGTCCCCTCGTTCGGCGTCAGCGCGGTGTCGCCGGCGATGATCCTGAGGCGCGCCATGTCGATGTCGAGTTCGTCGGCGCAGATCTGGGCGACGGCGGTCAGGATGCCCTGGCCGAGTTCGACCTTGCCCACCAGCAGCGTGACCGTCCTGTCCGCGTCGATGCGGATCCAGGCGTTCAGCATCCGGTTGGTCTGGAGGCTGCCGGGCAGCGGCGGCCGCGCCGGTGCTGCGGTCTGGGCGAGGACGTCGCCGAGCGGGAGCGCGAAGGCGAGCGAGAGGAAGCCACCCGCCTGGAGCAGGCGACGGCGGCCGAGGACGGGGCCCTTCATCGGAGCGCCCTTCTCTTCGGTGAGGGTCATGGCTCAGGCCTCCTTCGCGGCGCGCAGCACGGCACGGACGATGCGGTTGTGGGCGCCGCAGCGGCAGAGATTGCCGTTGAGCGCGGACCGCACGTCGTTCTCGGTGGGCTGCGGATTGCGGTCGAGCAGCGCCTGGGCCTGGATGATCATGCCCGAGGCGCAGAAGCCGCACTGGGCGGCCTGCTCGTCGATGAAGGCCTGCTGCAGCCGGCTCGGCTTGCCGTTCTCGCGCAGCCCCTCCAGCGTCGTGACCGAGCGGCCGGCCGCGGCGGAGACGGGCGTGGCGCAGGCGCGGACGGGGTCGCCGTCCACCAGCACCGTGCAGGACCCGCACTGGGACCGGCCGCAGCCGAACTTGGCCCCGGCGACGCCCAGGTCGTTGGTGAGCACGAAGAGGAGCGGTGCGTTGGCGGGAACGTCCACC
>JBIJED010000282.1:0-4739 GCA_044343785.1 Azospirillales bacterium
TGCGCCCCCGGCCGGTTCCGCTGCTCGACCGACCGCTGGGATTCCTCGGTGATCTGCTGAACGGCGCGCAGAAGTTCGGCGCTTCCGCTGGTCAAGGTGTCGAGGAAACTCCGCATGAAGCGCTGCTGAACGCTGAACAGTTCCGTCGGACCGTTGCGACGAAGGGTGTCCTCCGCGATCTGCATGTTCGCCTCGATCAGCCGGTTCAGCATGCCGCCGGCAGCCCGCTGCACATCCCTGACCCCGCCGGACGAGGCGGGCCACATCATCATGCGCATCATCTGCGCGGCGTCGCGGGTCGTCTCGCTCACGAGACGACCCATGTGCTCGATCTGCTCAGCGGTGTTCTGCGCAATTCGGTCGACGCCCTGACCGGCACGGCTGGCGCCTTCGCGGTCGACGTCGGTCGCCGCGCGCACGCCCGCTTCGGTCGCCCGCGCGCCCTGATCGGCCGCCTTCGCCGTCATCTCTCCCGTCCGGCGCAGCGCCTCGGCACCGGCTTCGGCGGCCCGCTTCGTTCCCTCGCCCGCACGCTCCGCGGCCCGTGCCTGCGTTTCCGCCGCCCGCTCGCTTCCCGTGGCGACGTCCTGCTGGTGCGGCACGCCCGCACCGCGCGGATTGCGGTTGATGGCGTCGGCGTTCTGCTCGGACTTCGGTTGTGATTCGGCCATATCGTCTGTCCTTGTGTCGGAAGCCTTGCGGCGCCGGGGTGAACGCCCCCATGCGCCTTGGGCATCGCTCACAACGCCCGGACGTCGACATCGTCACGGGGCACAGAGGGCATAGGCCTCCCCCGCCTGAACGCCCTTGCTCCCGCGGAGGATGGGTCGGTCGCCCCGTCGACGGAAACCGGGCCGGCGGCGGCTTCATGCCCGGCGGGCGGTGAAGCGCTTCAATGCCTCCGCCGACGACAGGTAGCCGACGACCAGGGCCGCGACCGCACCCAGCGGCGCGCCCGACAGCGGTGCGAATCCCAGCATCGGGCCCCATGGGCCGAGCGCCAGCGCGACCGCGGCCGCCAACGCGCAAAGCGAGGTCGCGACGAGCGCCGGATGGGGAGCCCGCGCGGTCCAGACCCGGCCATGACTGCGGATGAGGAAGATGACCAGCACCTGCGTCGCCATGCTCTCGATGAACCAGGCGGTGCGGAACGCCTCGGGCGTCGCGCCGAAGCCCCAGAGCAGGATGCCGAACGTCGCCAGATCGAAGACCGAGGACAAAGGCCCCATCACGAGCGTGAAGCGCAGCAAATCGCCCATGTCCCAGCCATGCGGTGCCGCCACGTCCTCCGGGTCCACCGTGTCGAAGGGAATGCCCATCTCCGACAGGTCGTAGAGCAGATTGTTCAGCAGGATCTGCGCCGGCAGAAGGGGAAGGAAGGGGATCAGCAGCGACGCCACGGCCATCGACGCCATGTTGCCGAAGTTGGACGATGTGCCCATCCGAACGTATTTCATGATGTTGACGTAGGTGCGCCGCCCTTCCTCGACGCCGTCGGCGAGCACACCAAGATCGGGCGCGAGCAGGATCAGGTCGGCCGCCGCCCGCGCGACCTCGGTCGCCCCGTCCACGGACAGTCCGGCATCGGCGGCGTGGATGGCGGGTGCATCGTTGATGCCATCCCCGATGAAACCCACGACGTGGTCGTGCGTCTTGAGCGCGAGGATGATGCGTCGCTTCTGGTCCGGCGAGACGCGCGCATAAAGATCGACCGCCTGCACCCGCGCCACCAGCCCGGGATGATCGAGTTCCTCGATCTCGTCGCCGGTGAGCAGGCCCTCGCAGGGCAGGCCCAGCGTTTCCACCAGATGCAGCAGGACGGGCGCCGCATCGCCCGACACGACCTTCACACGCACGCCGAGCGCGCCAAGCCGTTTCACGGCCGCGGCGGCGGAGGGCTTCGGCGGATCGAGGAAGGAACAGAAGCCGCCGAACACCATGTCGGCCTCCCCGATCGCGCCGTCGGCGGTCCCCTCGCCGTCCATCGGACGCGAGGCGACGGCGAGCAGGCGCAGACCCTCCGACCCCAGCGCCTCGGCACGGGCCAGGAACCGG
Organism: Azospirillales bacterium; assembly: GCA_044343785.1. Classification (GTDB taxonomy): domain Bacteria; phylum Pseudomonadota; class Alphaproteobacteria; order Azospirillales; family Azospirillaceae; genus CANGXM01. The sequence goes on from JBIJED010000282.1 coordinate 2,056, forward strand.
GCCCGGTCCGCATCGGTCAGCGGCAGCCGCCCGCCGTCCGCCCCCTCCACCGCGGAGCAGACCGCCAGCACCGCCTCGGGTGCGCCCTTGACCACCAGCAGTCGCCGTCCCTCGCCTTCGCACAGCACGGCCGAGCGGCGGCGCTCGAAGTCGAAGGGCGCCTCCGCGAGCGCGCGCCAGCCGGATGCGGGCGGGCCGGCCGCCAGGATCGCGGCATCGAGCGCGGTCGGTACGCCGCTCGCGAGCCCCGCGTTCAGGGCCGCGAGCCCGAGGACGTGCGGAGACGGCGCACCATCCGGCCCGGTCGCATCGGCCAGAGCGATCCGCGCTTGCGTCAGCGTGCCGGTCTTGTCGGTGCAGAGCACGTCCATGGCGCCCAGATCGTGGATGGCCGCCAGACGCTTCACGACCACGCGCCTGCGGGCCATCCGCATGGCCCCGCGCGAGAGGGTGACGGTCGTCACCATCGGCAGGAGTTCGGGCGTGAGCCCGACGGCCAGCGCGATGGCGAAGAGAAAACTTTCCAGCGGCGGCCGATGAAAGCCGAGATGGGCGAGCAGGACGAACAGGACCAGAAAGGCCGTCAGCCGCACGATCAGGACGCCGAGGCCGTGCAGGCCCTTCTCGAAGGCGGTCGGCGGGCGCCGCACGGCGAGAGACGCCGCGACCCCGCCGAGCCTCGTCGCGTGTCCCGTCGTGACGACGAGCATGGTGGCTGTGCCGGCGACGAAGGCCGTGCCGGCGAAGAGCGCGTTGAAGGCACCGGCCGGAGCGACGGCCTCGCTGGTCCCGCCGTGCTTGGCGACCGGATAGGGCTCGCCGGTCAGCAACGCTTCGTTGGCCAGGCCGCCGTGGCTGTCCAGGACGATCCCGTCCGCCGGCACCAGCGCGCCGGCCGTGAGTTCCACCACGTCTCCGGGAACGATCCGCTCCACGGGCAGCGAGACCACGGTGCCGTCGCGCCGGACCGACGCCCGCACGGCGACGCTGTCGCGAAGACGATGCGACGCCAGTTCGGCCCGATGCTCCTGGACGACGTCGAGACAGACCGAGACGGCGACGATGCAGACGATGATCGCGAAGCCCGGCCAATCACCCGTCAGGCCGGAGACGAGTGCGGCGACGAGCAGGATGGCGACCAGCGGCTCGATCAGCCGCCGCCCGACCTTCGCGGCCAGCTCCCGCCTGGGCCGATCGGCGACCGTGTTCGGTCCGGTCACGGCGAGGCGTCGGTCGGCCTCCGTGGTCGCCAGCCCGGCACGGCCACTGGCGAGGCGTGCGATCATGGCGTCTTCCGGGACCGTCCAGAAGCGATCCACCGCTGCCGCTGTCCTGTCGATCATGGCCCCGGCTGTCCGGCAGGGACGGGGGCGGCCATGCGCCCTCTGGATCGTCTCGGCGTCGCAGCCGCGAACGGCTGCGGACGATCGCGACGGCCCTCCCCCGGGGCCGCCGGATGCCAGCATCGCCGACGCCGGCGACGGGCTGGCGGGGCGGTGTCGATGCGACCGACATCCGGGCCGGCGGCGTCCTCGACCCTGCCGGCGGCGTTCCGAATCGTCCCGACGATCCTGTCGCCATGCGCATCGGCCTTGAGCTCCTCGCCGCCGGTGACCTTCCCGGTGTCGGTCTTCCGGTCGCCCTCGGGTTCCGTCGGTGCGGCTTCGATCCGCTCGTTCATGGAGGTCGCCCTGCCGATCACCCTCGCGGACATCGTCCAGAGACAGGATGACGAGGGGTGAACGGATGGCCGCGCGGTGCGTTCCGCCGTTCGTCGGAACGGCCGCTGCGGTGGATTTCCGTGCGCGGCCGCGCCCGGGCCGGACGGCGCAAGGCCCCCGGCCCGGAAGAGGCTCAACCCGCCGGGACCGCCGGTTCGCCCAGGCGAAGAAGGCGGCGGCGCCGATCACGTCGGCGATGGCGAGATCGTCGAGGCCGGCCGCCCGCAGCCGCGCAACGTGCGTCGGGCCGAAGGCGGATGGCGTGGCGGAAAGATCGTGTCCCCAGTCTTGGTGTAAGAGCGGGGCATCGCTCGCGATCATCTGCGGGGTTGGCCGGATCGGTCATGCCGGCACGGCGGACAGCAAGACGATGGGGCTGTCGCTCACCGTGGCGACGGATTCCAGCGTCATGTGGCGACCGCGCTGGACGGCCCATTCATCGTTCTGTTCGAGGAGGATGGCGCCGACGAGGCGGATGATGGCCTCGTCGTTGGGGAAGATGCCGATGACATCGGTGCGGCGTTTGATCTCGCCGTTGACACGCTCGATCGGGTTGGTCGAGTGGAGCTTCGCGCGATGCACCAAGGGGAAGTCCATATAGGCGAGCACGTCACCCTCGGCGTCGTCCATGAGCTCGGCCAGCTTTTTGACCTTGGGGCGGAGCTGATCGGCGACCAGACGCCATTGCTTGCGCGCGGCGTCGGCGTCAGGTTGAGCAAAGGCGGTTCCAATGAAGGCCGAGACCACGCCGCGTCCCTGTTTACCGGCGTGGGCGAGCGCATTGCGCATAAAATGGACGCGGCAGCGTTGCCAAGTCGCGTTCAGCACTTTCGAGATCGCGGCTTTCAGCCCTTCATGGGCGTCCGAGATCACCAGCTTGACGCCGCGCAGCCCCCGGCGCCGGAGCGAGCGCAGGAAGTCGGTCCAGAAGGTCTCCGCCTCGGAGGCGCCGATCGACAGGCC
>JBIJED010000218.1:0-5485 GCA_044343785.1 Azospirillales bacterium
CGGCCTGCCGGCGCCCGAGTGCGAGAGCGAGCCGACCGACCGGCGCAAGGTCGTCATCCTCGGCGGCGGCCCCAACCGGATCGGCCAGGGCATCGAGTTCGACTATTGCTGCGTCCATGCCGCCTACGCCCTGAAGGAGGCCGGCATCGAGACGATCATGGTGAACTGCAACCCCGAGACGGTCTCGACCGACTACGACACCTCCGACCGGCTCTATTTCGAACCGCTGACGGCCGAGGACGTGATCGAGCTGGTCCGGGTGGAGCAGCGGTCGGGCACGGTGCTGGGCCTCATCGTCCAGTTCGGCGGCCAGACGCCGCTGAAGCTCGCCCAGGCGCTGGAGGCGGCCGGGATCCCCATCCTCGGCACGACGCCGGACGCCATCGACCTCGCCGAGGACCGGGAGCGGTTCCAGCAGCTCCTCCACCGGCTCGGGCTGAAGCAGCCGGCCAACGGCCTCGCCCGCTCGCTGGAGGAGGCGCGGTCGGTCGCCGCGTCCGTCGGCTTCCCCGTCGTCATCCGTCCGTCCTACGTGCTGGGCGGCCGCGCGATGGAGATCGTCGGCGACATGGACGGGCTCGACCGCTACATGGGCACGGCCGTGAAGGTGTCGGGCAGGAATCCCGTGCTGATCGACCGCTATCTCCAGGACGCCATCGAGGTGGACGTGGACGCGGTGGCCGACGGCCACGAGGTCTACGTCGCCGGCATCATGGAGCACATCGAGGAGGCGGGCATCCATTCGGGCGACAGCGCCTGCGCGCTGCCCCCCTACTCGCTCGACCGGCCGCTCGTCGACCGCCTGGCCGAACAGGCCCGCCAGCTGGCGACGGCGCTCGGGGTGGTCGGGCTGATGAACGTCCAGTTCGCCATCAAGGACGGGGAGATCTTCGTGCTGGAGGTCAACCCGCGCGCCTCGCGCACCGTGCCGTTCGTGGCGAAGGCGACCGGCACGCCCATCGCCAAGATCGCGGCCCGCATCATGGCCGGCGAGACGTTGTCGGACTTCACGCTGGCGGGCCCGTTCCCGCCGCACACCGCGGTGAAGGAGGCGGTGTTCCCCTTCGCGCGCTTCCCGGGCGTCGACGTGCTGCTCGGCCCCGAGATGAAGTCGACCGGCGAGGTGATGGGCCTCGACGTCGATTTCGCCCGCGCCTTCGCCAAGTCCCAGCTCGGCGCCGGCACCCGCCTTCCGGCCGAGGGCACGGTGTTCATCTCGGTGCGCGACCGGGACAAGCCGGGTCTCGTTCCCGTGGCCGGGCGCCTGATCGAGATGGGCTTCCGCATCCTGGCGACGGAGGGGACGGCGCAGCATTTCGCCGCCGCCGGGGTCGCGTGCACCCGCATCAACAAGGTCCTCGAAGGACCGCCCCATATCGTCGATGCGATGATCGACAGGGACGTCCAGCTGGTCATCAACACCACCGAGGGTTCGCAGGCGCTCTCGGACAGCTTCAGCTTGCGCCGTACGGCACTCACCCATAACATTCCCTATTATACGACCGTCTCGGGCGCACGCGCCGCGGTCGAGGCGATCGCGGCCCTTCGGAGCGGTCGACTTGACGTGGCGCCGTTGCAGTCCTACCTGCGCGGCTCGTACTGAGTTCCGTTGGCGGCGCGGCCGGGCCGGGCGGCGTCGGCGGTCTTCTTTTCTGTGTTCGCGGACTGGAGACGATGGAAAAGGTTCCGATGACCGCGGCGGGCTACAACCGCCTCCAGGAAGAGCTGAAGCACCTCAAGAGCGTCGAGCGGCCGGCCGTCATCCGGGCCATCGCGGAGGCCAGGGAGCACGGCGACCTGTCCGAGAACGCCGAATACACGGCCGCGCGCGAACGCCAGAGCTTCATCGAGGGTCGCGTCCTCGAACTCGAGGACAAGATCAGCCGCGCCGAGATCATCGACGTCGCCAAGGTTTCGGGGAGCACGATCAAGTTCGGCGCGACCGTGACGCTGGCGGACGAGGACACGGACGAGGAATCGACCTATCAGATCGTCGGCCAGGACGAGAGCGACATCAAGAGCGGGTTCCTCTCGATCACGGCCCCGCTCGCCCGCGCGCTCATCGGCAAGTCGGTCGGCGACACGGTCGAGGTGACCACCCCGGCAGGCTCGAAGAGCTACGAGGTCGTGAAACTCGAGTACCGTTGAGCGGTACGGAAAGGCCGCGCGCGGGACGTGCGCGTCGAACCGGGACGCCGCCTCCTCGCGGGGCATCGACCGATCGAGGGGCGTTCGGCGGACGTTCGCGTGCCTCGACCGATCAGTCGTCCGCCCGCCAATAGAGGCGGTTCGGTGTGATCCGCAGGATCGCATCGACGTTTTCGGAACCGACCCAGTCGGCCAGTTGCGCGAACAGCGCCGGATAGTCGGCCTTCGACTCGTGGTTGGTGCAGGGCCAATCGCTTCCCCAGAGAAGGCGCCCGTTCCCGAGGGCGTCGAGCCACACTCTTGCGACCGCGGTCGCGTCGCGCCCGGCCAGCCGATAGGCGCCGCTCAACTTGACATGGACGTCCGAACGACGCGCACGCCCGACGAGGGCGACAACGGTCGCATCGGCGCCGGACGGTCGGTCGGGCTTTCCCATATGGTCGATGACGAGGGGGACCTGGGCTGGCAGTTGCGCCAGCACCGGCGGCAGGGCCCCGGTGTCGGTGTGGATTTCCGCATGCCAGCCCATCGACGCGACGGCGTCCCACAACGTCGTCGCCCCGGCCCACTCGTCCATCAGGTGGGACCGTCCGGCAAGGTTGATGCGAAGGCCGCGCACGCCCCCCGCGTCCAGCCGCGCGAGTTCCTCCGCCGTCGCCCACGGCGAGACGACCGCCACCCCCCGAAGCCGGTCCGGTTCCCCCCTGAGGTGATCGAGGAGAAGGCCATTGTCGGTTCCCAGAAAGCTGGGCTGGACCAGAACGCCGCGGACGACACCGACGCCGGCGGCCTGATCGGACCAATCGGCCAGACGGGCATCGTAGGTGGGAACGTAACGGGCGTCCCCGACGGCCACGCCGCCGACGAAGACATGAAGATGGGCGTCGACGGCAATGCCCGCCGCGGATGCAGTCATGGGCCACCGCGTCATGGGGTGCGATGTGACGGTCGACGTTGCCTCGCGCGATCGGATCGTTCAATTTCAAACACGTTTCGCCGGGATCCATCACGCGGAATCGTCCCGTGCCGAACTTCATGTGTTGAACGATCGAAACCCAGGAGACACCATGCCGTCGAGGCCATCTTTCGTTGTCCGGTCGACGCTGCTTGTCGCTGTCGCCGTAGCACTCTTCGGCTGCCTCCGGCCGGCGGCGGCGCAGGCGCCGTTCCCCACCCGCCCGGTCAACATGATCGTCACCTATCCCCCCGGTGGCGGAGCCGATGCGATGGCGCGGCTGATCGCGCCGAAGATGGGCGAGGCCCTGGGTCAGACCGTGGTCGTCGACAACAGGCCGGGGGCCAGCGGCCAGATCGGCGCGGCCACGGTCGCCAGGGCGGCGCCGGACGGCTACACCCTCATGCTGGATGCGTCTTCGTTCGCGGCCAATCCGGCGCTCTATCCGAATCTGCCCTACGACAGCCTGACGGCCTTCCGCCCGATCGGCGTGATCGCGTTGTTCCCGAATCTGGTCCTCGTGAACCCCGGTTTTTCGGCACGGTCGGTGGCCGACCTGGTGACGGCGGCGCGGGCGGGCAAGGATGCCGTGTCCTATGCATCGTCGGGAAACGGTTCGGCGCAGCATCTGGCGGGGGCGCTGTTCGAAACGGCCACAGGGGTCGGTATGCTCCATGTGCCTTACCGGGGCGGCGGCCCGGCCCTCAACGACGTGATCGGCGGGCAGGTGCCCCTGCTGTTCGGCAACCTCGCCTCCACCCTCCCGCACGTCCAGTCGGGGCGCCTGCGGGCGCTGGCCATCACGGCCGGCAGACGGGCGTCCATGCTGCCCGACGTACCGACGCTGGCCGAGGCCGGGATCGCCGGGGCCGAGATCTACGAGTGGAACGTGGTGTTCGTCCCCGCCGGCACGCCGGAGCCCGTGGTGGGAACCCTGGCGACGGCGTTCCGCAAGGCGCTGGACGCGCCGGAGGTCCGGGAGCGGATCGCGGCCCTGGGAGGCGAGATCCTCGCCGGCTCGCCGGACGAGGCGAATGCGTTCGTGCGCCAGCAGATCGCGCTCTGGGGACGCATCATCAAGGATCGCGGCATCACCGTGGACTGACGGGCGGGCTCCTCCGGCCGGATCCACCGGCCGGCCATCAGCGCCGGATCTCGGCTTCCCCATGGGCCGTCAGCAGGTCCAGCAATCGTCGTCGCATGATCAGGCCCGGCTTGTCGGACGGCATGTTCATCTCCGCCCCGCCCGACTGGTCGAGCGGCGCGTCGCAGTCCGTCGCCTCGAGGATCTCCTTGTCTTCCGACGTGATCCGCCGGTCCCACTCGATCAGGAGTTCGGCCGGGCAATCGGCCTCGGTGTCGTTGCGGTAGAGCCACTGGACGAGCTGGATCCGCCCGTCCTCGATCGGCGTGGCGCAGTTGAGGATGATGTGCCGGATGCCGGACGGATAGTGCATGTCCATCCGGCGCGAGAAGGGCATCCACCAGAAGTTCCTCATCTCGCGCCGCGTCGTCGGCTCGGTCGAGCCGGTGATGCGGTGGGCGGCGGGCGGGTTCGCGATCGGCACGATCGTCTCCGCCACGAAGCCCTCGGGCGTCTCCGTAATCTCGTACTTCTCGGGCTTCGGCTGGGCCTGCTGGCCGAAGGTCGCCCGGTGGACGAAGGAGAAGTGCGCGTTGTCGAAGGAGTTCTCCATCAGCCGCAGCGGGGCCGTCTCCCACACATGGTGGAATTGGGGGATGCGGCGGAAGGCGGGGTCCGTCTCCTCCGGGATGTCGTGGATGGGGGCGAGCGGCGCGTCGTCGAGGCAGACCCAGGCATAGCCGTAGCGCGCCTCGCACAAGTAGGCCGGCGTGCCCATCCGGCCGGGTTCCCGCCCTTCGGCGAACTGCGGGATCTTCGTCACCCGGCCCGTCCGATCATAGGTCCAGCCGTGATAGCCACAGACCAGCTGGCCCTTGTCGCACCAGCCCTTCGACAGCCTGGCCGTCCGGTGGACGCAGCGGTCCTTCAGCGCCGCGGGTCTTCCCTCCTCGTCGAGGAACAGGACGATGTCCTCGCCCATCAGGCGGAAGGGTTTCGGCCCGCCCGCGAGGTCGGAAAGCGGCATCACCGCGTACCAGAACCGGCGCAGAACCGTCTGCTTCGTCGTCAGCATTCCCCGTCCTCCCCTCTCAGCGCCGCGCCACGCGGGCGACCACGTCGCGGGCCCTCGCCGCCAGCGCCGCCATGTCGAGGCCCGGGATCGCGCCCTCCTCCACCACCGTCCGCCCGGCCACCATCACGCAACGAAGGTGCGGCGTGCCGGCCGAGGCCACCGGGCCGATCAGCGGATCGTGCAGGCCGGCGTAGCGCGGGTGGGTCAGGTCGAAGACCGCGAG
>JBIJED010000219.1:0-5480 GCA_044343785.1 Azospirillales bacterium
TCATGTCGGACCGGTAGCCGCCAAGGAACAGCACGCCCGGCGTGGCTCCCGGGGTGCGGACGCAGGCGAGGGTGGCGCCGCCCCGGTCGAGGCTGTATGGCATCGGCATGACGTCGCTCGATCAACGGTTCGGGTCCAGGGCCGACGGACCCGTCCCGTTTCCGGAACTCCCCCCCGGCGCCACCATTCTGCAGGTCATTCCCTCGCTCGTCACCGGCGGTGCCGAGCGGGGCTGCATCGACGTGGCCGCCGCCATCATGCAGGCGGGCGGCCGCGCGATCGTGGCGTCGTCCGGCGGGCCGATGGCGCGCGAGCTGGACCGCTGGGGCGCCACCCACGTCACCCTGCCGCTCGCCCGCAAGAACCCGCTCACCATCCGGCGCAACGTCGGCCGTCTCGCCGACCTGATCGTGGACGCCAAGGTCTCGCTCGTCCACGCGCGGTCCCGCGCCCCGGCCTGGTCCGCCCACTGGGCGGCGCGGGAGACGGGCATCCCCTTCATGACCACCTTCCACGCCCCCTACAACGCCCAGAACCGGCTGAAGCGCCTCTACAACTCGGTCATGGCGCGGGGCGACCGGGTGATCGCGATCTCCGACTTCGTGGCCCGCCACATCACCGGCACCTACGGCACGGATCCCGCGCGCATCCGCACCATCCACCGCGGCATCGACCTGGAGGCGTTCAACCCGGCGCGGGTGACGGCGGAACGCATGATCAAGCTGGCCCGCCGCTGGGCGGTGCCGGACGGCGTGTCGATCGTGATGCTGCCGGGCCGCCTGACCCGCTGGAAGGGCGCGCAGGTGCTGCTGCGGGCGATGGAGCGGCTGGGGCGGCGGGACGTGTGCTGCCTGCTCGTCGGCGCGGACCAGGGGCGCGACCGCTACAAGGACGAGATCATGGCCGAGGTCCGCGCGCGCGGCCTCGAGGGGGTCGTGCGGCTGACCGGCAACTGCGACGACATGCCGTCCGCCTACATGCTGGCCGACGTGGTGGTCAGCGCCTCGATCGAGCCGGAGGCGTTCGGTCGCGTGATCGTCGAGGCGCAGGCGATGGGCCGCCCGACCGTCGTCAGCGACATCGGCGCCGTGGACGAGACGGTGGGCCGCGGCCGGACGGCATGGGTCGTGCCGCCCGGCGACGCGGAGGCGCTGTCGGCCGCGATCGGCGAGGCGCTGGCGCTGGGCACCGACGAGCGGGAGGCGCTGGGCGCCGCGGCGATGGACCATGTCCGCGAGCGCTTCGACCGGCGGACGATGGTGGCCCGGACGATCGAGGTCTATCGTGAGCTGCTGGGCGCGGCGCCGGGCTGAGGGGCCGGCGCGAACACGGGCGCCGCCCGGTCCGCGAGGCCGGCCATCAGCGCCAGCCCGCGGCCGACCGAGACCAGCTCGTCGCCGAAGACCAGACGGTCGGCGCCGAACCGGTCGGCGAACAGGCGCTGCACGGCGGGGACGAGGGACGTGCCGCCGGTCATGAACACCCGCGCGACCGCGCCCGGGGCGACGCCTTCCCGGGCGAACAGGCCGTCCACCGTCGCGGCGATCGCCCCGACCTCGTCGGCGATCCAGCCCTCGAACTCGGCCCGCGCGATGGTGCGGCGGATCGTGTGGCCGCCCGCCTCGAACCGGAACTCCGCGCTCTCCTCGCGCGAGAGGCGGACCTTCGCCTCCGACACCGCGCGCCAGAGGGCGAAGCCGCGGTTGTCGCGCACCACGGCGAGAAGGCGGTCGAGCGGCCCCTTCAGGCTCGCCTCCGCCCGCAGATCCTCGATCAGGCGCAGCGTGCGGGGCGTGTTCAGCATCGACAGATGGTGCCAGCGCTCGAAGTGGGCGTAGATCCAGAGCGGCACCTGCGGCCGGTCGGGATCGTCCAGCACCTGCCGGCCGCGCCCGAGGTCGGGCGTCACCACGTTGCGGACGATCATGCGGTCGAAGGCGTCGCCCGCCACGCCGACGCCGGCCGTGCCCCGGATCCGCGCCTCCAGCCCCCCGGCCCCGGGCCGCAGGTCGACGAGCGAGAAGTCGCTGGTGCCGCCGCCGAAGTCGGCGACGAGAATGGTCTCCGGCCCGTCGATGCGCAGGCCGTAATAGAAGGCCGCCGCCACCGGCTCGTAGGCGAAGACCACGTCGTCGAACCCCGCGCGGGCGAGCGCGTCGGCGAGCCGGGCGACGGCCAGCGCCTCGTCCGGCCGCTCGCCCGCGAAGACCACCGGCCGGCCCACGACGACCCGCCCCGCGACCGGCGGCCCCGCCGCCTCCGCCCGCTGGCGCATCTGGCGCAGGAAGAGGCCGACCAGCGTCGGCAGATCGTACCGGCGGCCGTAGACCTGGGTCTCGCCGAAGCTGGCGGTGGCGAGGAAGGTCTTCAGCGACTGCATCAGCCGCCCCGCCCCCGGCGCCTCCAGATAGTCGCGGATGGCCCACGGGCCGGAAGAGACGAGGATCTCGCGCCCGCGCCGGTCCTCCGCCTCGTCGAAGAAGAGGACCGAGCGGTAGACGTCGTGCAGGGTGCCGTCGACGTCGAAGACGGCGCTGGCGACGCGGCCGTCCGGGCCGACGTGGGAGAAGACGCTGTTCGTCGTCCCGAAGTCGAGGCCGAACCCGGTCACGGCGCCACCGCGCGCTCGCGGCGGAGCAGGCCGCGGGTGGCGAGGATGCCGACGGTCCCGGCCAGAAGGGCCGCCAGCGAATGGGGCATCGCGCTGCCGTCGTGGAAGGTTCCGACGAGGAGGCCGACGACCGTCCCCGCCGTCAGCTGCATCGCCACCGCGAGCGCCGACGCGGTGCCGGCGATGCGCGGGAACGCGGCCACGCAGCCCGCGAAGCCGCCCGGCAGCAGGAATCCCGCGCCGGTGTTGTAGAGCCAGATCGGCAGGACGATCGCGACCACCGAGGGCGGCATCGTCAGCGCCGAGGCGACCGCCGTCGCCCCGCCGGCGAAGGCGAGCAGCGCGCCGGTGCGGACCAGCGCGAGCGTCCCGATCCGGGTGGCGAACCGCCCGCCGAGGAAGGTGCCCGTCAGATAGCCCGAGACGGTGACGCCGAACGCGATCCCGTACTCGACCGGGCTGAGGCCCACCGTCTCGATGAGCACGAAGCTCGATCCCGAGATGTAGGCGAAGATCCCGGTGTAGGAGACCATGGGGCAGAGCGCGTAGCCGAGGTAGGTGCGGCTCGACAGGAGCGAGCGGTAGCCGGCGATCAGCGGCGCGATCCGCGTGGCGGCCGGGTCGCGGAAGGCGTTCGTCTCCGGCAGGACGGTCCAGGTGCCGACGAGCACGACGGCACCGAACGCCAGCAGCGCCACGAACGCGGACCGCCAGCCGAACAGGTCGACCAGCACCCCGCCCAGCGGCGGGGCGAGGATCGGCACGAAGGTCATGGCGAAGGTCATGTAGCTGAGCACGCTCGCCCCGCGGTCGCGGTCGTGCAGGTCGCGCACCACGGCCCGCGCGAGGGTCGGCGCAGCACTGGCGCCCGCCGCCTGGACCATGCGGAAGGCGACGAGCTGGCCCACGTCCTGGGCCAGCACGCAGCCGAGCGTTCCGACCGCGTAAAGCGCCAGCGCCGCGCGCAGCACCGGCCGGCGGCCGTAGCGGTCGGACAGCGGGCCGTAGACGAGGCTCGCCACGGCGAAGACGGCCGTGAAGCCGGAGAGCGTGAGCTGGACCGTACCCGTCGTGACGCCGAACGCCGCCCGGATGTCGGGCAGCGAGGGCAGGTAGAGATCGGTCGACGCCGGCTGCAGTGCGAGCAGCAGCGTGAGGAGGACGTAGAGGACGGCGCCCCGGCGGGCGTCGACCGCGGGCCCCGCGGTCACGGACCCCTCAGCCGTAGCGCTCCTCGTTCCAGGGATCGCCCTCGTTGTGATAGCCGCGCACCTCCCAGAACCCCGGACGGTCGTCCGCGGTGAACTCGATGCGGTTCAGCCACTTGGCGCTCTTCCAGAAATAGAGCCTGGGCACGACGAGGCGGACGGGCCCGCCGTGCTCGCGCGGGATCGGCTGCCCCTCCCAGCTGTGGGCGAGCATCACGTCGGCGTCGGCGAAGCGGTCGAGCGGCAGGTTGGTGGTGTAGCCGTCGTGGGCGTGCAGGATCACGAACCGGGCGTCGGGCAGCGGCCGCACCGTCTCCAGCAGGTGGCGCGCCGAGACGCCGTCCCAGCGGTTGTCGTAACGCGACCACGCGGTGACGCAGTGGATGTCGGAGACGTCGGTCGCCTGCGGCCGGGCGAGGAAATCCGCCCAGGTCCAGTCCACCGGTGCGGCGACGAGGCCGTCCACCGCCAGCGACCAGGACGCGGTCGGGACGTCGGGCTGGATGCCGAGGTCGAGCACGGGCCAGTTCTTCACCTCGCGCTGGCCGGGCGGAAGCCGCTGTCCGGCGGGGGCCGAGGCGCCGGTCAGGAGCCGCCCGTCGCGGGCCCACTGCGCCTTGCTGTCCAGAAGCTTCTTCTTCACCTGGCCCAGAAGGCCGTTCGTATCGTCCGGCATCGTTCCGCCTGCTCCCCGGTGCGCGCGAGCCGAAGATAGCGAGCGCGCACCGTTCCGGCGAGCCCCGACCCCGGCGGTGCCGCGAAACAACACTACGTCGAACGATTGACGCTGCACAGGCGAACGCCGAGGGAGTAGTCTACGGTGGGTATCGCATCCCGCGAGGATCGAAGGTCATGGCCGTTTCGCCGGTTCTCTACCGTATCGTGCAGGGTTCGAGCAGCACGAGTCTCAACCTGATCAAGGCGGCCAAGAAGACGGCCGGCAAGCCACAGCTGTTCCGCAAGCGGGAATTCGCGCGCACCATCATCTTCAAGTATCCGAACTTTGCCGAGCCCGGGACGGGCGGCGGGCGGGGCCAGCCGGACCGGCCGATCGAGACCGCGATCTACATTCCGCACAACGAACTGGAGCCGATGGCGGGCGGTTACGCGATCTATCTTCGGGAGGCCAAGGCGCCGCTTCTCCTTCAACAGTACATGGGGGTGAACGAGGACAGCCGGGATCCCGACCTCGAGCGCGACCTGCGGGTGCTGCGCGCGATCGACGAGATGCCCTCGCTCGACCCCTTCCTGCTGAAGGCGCGGTTCGAGGCGCTCGGCATCGAATTCGACGAGGACAGCCTCGACATCCGCGAGGAGGAGGAGCGGGCGATCCGCAAGCTCATCGAAACGCGGATCGGCCGGATCCTCGCGAAGGCGTTCGGCGGCGCCAAGGGCATGCCGCCGGAGATGGTCGCCCAGATCATCGATTCGATCTGGGATCCGACGATGCCCGAGTCGACCAGGTTCGTCGAGGCGTTCGGCATCAACGCGAGCGACTGCCCGAAGGTCTTCTTCGCCCTCCAGGGCATCACGTTCTACGAATACATGTTCGGCAACGCGATGACGTCGTGCCGCGGCGTGATGGAGTGGCTGAACGGCCCGGCCGCCAAGCCGGTCGACATCATGATGTATCCGCGCTACGAGCAGGAGCGGCTGCAGAT
>JBIJED010000221.1:0-5463 GCA_044343785.1 Azospirillales bacterium
GCGGCAGCCGGGCGCGCCACACCAAGCTCTGACGGCGCGTCAGAACATCGTCTGCAACACCCGGTCGGGCGGGCTGTGCCCGTCCCAGAAGCTGCGGATGTTGACGATGACGCGCTCCCCCATGTCGATCCGGCCCTCCGTGGTGGCGGATCCCATGTGCGGGAGGAGGACGACGTTCTCCAGTTCCAGCAGCTTCGGGTTCACCGCCGGCTCGTGCTCGTACACGTCGAGCCCGGCGCCCGCGATCTCCCCGGTCTGCAGAATCCGGGTCAGCGCCGCCTCGTCCACCACCTCGCCGCGCGACGTGTTCACCAGGATCGCGTGCGGACGCAGGAGCTTCAGGCGCCGCGCGTTCAGCAGGTGATAGGTGGCCGGCGTGTGCGGGCAGTTGATCGAGACGACGTCCATCCGCGCGAGCATCTGGTCGAGGCTCTCCCAGAACGTCGCCTCCAGCTCCGCCTCGATCTCCGGATGGACCGGCTTGCGGTTGTGGTAGTGGATCGACAGGCCGAAGGCCCGCGCCCGGGCGGCCACCGCCTGTCCGATCCGCCCCATGCCGACGATGCCGAGGCGCTGTCCGCGCAGCCGCTGGCCCAGCATCGTCGTCGGTCCCCAGCCGTTCCAGCGGCCTGACCGGACCAGCCGTTCCCCCTCGCCCAGCCGACGGGCCGTGGCGAGGATCAGCGCCATCACCATGTCGGCCGTGTCCTCGGTGAGCACGCCCGGCGTGTTCGTCACCGTGATGCCGCGCGCCCGCGCCGCGTCGAGGTCGATGTGGTCGACGCCGGTGCCGAAGGAGGCGATCAGGCGCAGGTGAGGCCCCGCCGCGGCGATGAGGCCCGAGTCGATGCGGTCGGTCACCGTCGGGACGAGCACGTCCGCCGTTGCCATCGCCGCCGCGAGCGCCGCCCGGTCCATCGGCCGGTCGTCCGGGGCGAGACGGGTGTGGAAGAGTTCCATCATCCGCGTCTCCACCACGTCCGGCAGTTTGCGCGTGACGATGACGGTCGGCTTCCGGCGGTCGGTCATGGGGCTCCTCGCGGCGATCGTCCGTGCCATAGCAGCGCGATGCGGGCCCTGTCCATCCTGCGCCCGGGGAACGCCGGCCGCGTCCCGGGGAGGTCGCTTGACCCTGCCGTCCGTTTGCCTCTAATCGGCGCGGGACCTCGACGGGGGAGCGGCCGATGGACGGATGGTTGCGGCGAACGGGGCTCGCCTTCGCGTGGGTCCTGCTGCTGGCGGCCGGACCGGTCGCGGCGCAGGAGCCACCGCCAAGGGCCCTTCCCGGCGTGCCTGTCGGGACCGGCCTCCCGCTCCCCCGGTTCGCCGTGCTGCGTTCGGACGAGGTGAACCTGCGCACCGGCCCGGGGCCGCGCCATCCCGTCGACTGGGTCATCCGCCGCCGCGACCTCCCGGTGGAGATCACGGCCGAGTTCGACACCTGGCGCCGGATCCGGGACATCGAGGGCACCGAGGGCTGGGTCCACCAGTCGCTGTTGACCGGCGGGCGCCGTCGCACGGTGATCGTGACGGGCGACGTGCGGACCCTGCGCGCCGCCGCCTCGCCCACGGCGGGGGCGGTCGCCCGGGCGGAGCCGGGCGTCGTCGCCCGCCTGCTGCGCTGTCGTGCCGACTGGTGCGAGGTGGACGCGAGCGGCCATCGCGGCTGGCTGATGCGCAGCGAGGTCTGGGGCGTCTATCCGGCGGAGGAGGTCGACTGACCCCCGCCGCCGGCCGCCCCCCCGCTCCCCGATCCGCTCACCGTTCCGCGTGGCGGACGTCGGGCGTCCGGTCGAGGTCCGCGATCTCGCGGATCAGCTTGGCGAGCACCGCGCGGCCGAAATCCTCGAAGTCGCGTGCGGGCACGACGAAGGCGCCCGGGCCGCCGATCACGAAGTCCTCGTAGTATTTCTCGAGGTCCTGCGGCGGCTGCCCGCCCCAGGGGTTCGGCCGGTCGTTGAGGATCGGCAGGCCGTTGATGACGATGCCCCTGCGCATGGCGTCGTCGCGGGCGGCGGTCACCGGCCGGCCGCTGTTGTTGTAGCCGTCGCCGGAGACGTCGATCACCCGCCGCATCCCCTCGTAGCCGTTGTTCTCGAAGCTGGCGACGGCGAGGTCGATCCCCCCGGAGATCGACGTCCAGCGGCCGGTCACGTAATCGGCCTCGGTCAGCGCGGAGGCGAAGACGCGGGCGGTCATCGACCCGTCGATCAGCGTCCAGGGGACGACGATGCGCTGATAGTTGTCGTTCGACCATTCGAGATACAGGACGGCGATGCGGCCCATGGCGCCGCTTGCGATGGCCTGGGCCACCCGCTCGCTGGCGATGGCGGCGATGTAGCCCTCGCGCTGGAGCCGCGCCTCCTGCTCGTCCACGCTGCCGGACACGTCGACCGCGAGGACCAGTTCGAGATCGACGGGGATGTCGTCCGCGGCGGCGGGGGCCGCGGTCGCGAGGCCGGCCGCGAGGAGGCCGACGAACAGAACCGAACGGAGGGTCGAGACCATCTGTCATCTCCCCACAGGATGACGGACATCAAACAGCAACAAACGTGCCGCTGCCAATCAGAACCGTCCGCCGGCCCGTCCGTCCCGCGACGGTCACGGCTTGCCCAAGGGTTGGGCAACGGCGTGCGTCCCGCCGGCCCGCCCCTCGACCGGCGCCCCCGCCGATGCTAGACCTGCCGTCGGTTCCGTGCCGAGGTCCGCCGCGCGATGTTCAACAGCCTGACCGGTCCGGACGACGCCGACCTTTCCCTCGGCCGAAAGCTGTTCCTGCTGAACTGGGGGCTGGTCGGGCTGATCTGCGCCATCACGGGCGTGGGGATCGGGATGCTCTATTCCGCCGGGAGCGGCTGGGAGCCCTGGGCGTGGCGGCAGCTCGTCCGCTTCATGCCCGGCTTCTTCGTGATGTTCGTCGTGGCGCTGATCGACGTGCGCTTCTATCTGCGCGTCGCCTATCTGGCCTACGCGGCATGCCTCGCCCTCCTCGTGGTGGTGGAGGTGCGGGGGCGGATCGGCATGGGCGCGCAGCGCTGGATCGACTTCGGCGTCTTCGTGCTCCAGCCTTCGGAGCTGATGAAGATCGCGCTCGTCCTCGTGCTGGCCCGTTACTTCCACGGGCTGACCGCCGAGCAGATCCGCCGCCCCTTCGTGCTCGTCCCGCCGATCGTCATGGTGCTGGTGCCGGTGGCGCTCGTGCTGCTCCAGCCGAACCTGGGGACGGCCACGCTGCTGCTGCTGGCGAGCGGGGCCATGTTCTTCACCGCCGGCGTCCCCCTCTGGAAGTTCGCGATCGTGATCGGCGCGGGGCTCGCGGCGATCCCGGTCGGGTGGGAGTTCCTCCACGACTATCAGCGTCGGCGCGTCCACACCTTCCTCGATCCGGAATCGGACCCGCTGGGTGCGGGCTACAACATCATCCAGTCGAAGATCGCGCTCGGGTCGGGCGGGCTGTTCGGCAAGGGGTTCGGCCAGGGCACCCAGAGCCAGTTGAGCTTCCTGCCCGAGAAGCACACCGACTTCATCTTCGTGGTGCTCTCGGAGGAGTTCGGGATGACGGGGGCGCTGGTTCTCCTCGGTCTCTACGCCCTCGTCTTCGTCTACGGGTTCGTGATCGCGGTCACCGCCCGCTCCCAGTTCGGCCGCCTCGTCGCCATCGGGCTGACGACGTCCTTCTTCCTCTACGTCTTCGTCAATGTGGCGATGGTGACGGGGCTGATCCCCGTGGTCGGCATCCCGCTCCCGCTCGTCTCCTATGGCGGGACGGCGATGCTCACGCTCATGATCGGCATCGGCGTGCTGATGAGCGTGTCGATCCATCGTGAGGTGCGGATCCCCCGCACCGGCGCGCCGGACTGAGGCGCGCCCCGGCCCGTCTCAGATCCCGCTGCCGACGGCGTCGTCCGCCTCGGTCGTCGGCGGGACGATCAGCACCTTGTCGATGCGCCGTCCGTCCATGTCGACCACCTCGAACCGATGGCGACGCCAGGTGAAGTTGTCGGCCGGCTTCGGCAGGTGGCCGAGTTCGGTCAGGATGAATCCGGCCAGGGTCTGGAAGTCGGAGTCGCCGCGCATGTCCTTGTGGCCGATCAGCGCCTCGATCTCGTCGATGGGCGTCATCCCGTCGATCAGCCAGGAGCCGTCGTCGCGGCGGACGATCGACTTCCCGGTGTCGCCCGCGTCCGGGAACTCGCCGGCGATGGACGAGAGGATGTCGGTCACGGTGACGAGGCCCTCGACCGACCCGTATTCGTCGACCACGACCGCGATGTGGAGCGACGTCTCGCGGAACATCTCCAGCAGGCGGAAGACCGGCGTCCCGTCGTGGACGACCAGCGGCTTGCGCATCGTCGCGTGGAGGTCGAACGGCAGGCCCTGGAGCGCGCGGTCGAGCAGGTCCTTGGCATGGACGATGCCCATCACCTCGTCGATGTCGCCGCGGCTGACCACGAGGCGCGAATGGCCGCTCTCCCGGATCTCCGCGACGATCCGGGCGGGATCGTCGGCGGGGTCGAGCCAGACGATGTCCGGCCGCGGCGTCATGATCGAACGCACGGTGCGGTCCGCCAGCCGCAGGACCGCGTCGATCATCCGCTTCTCCTCGGGCTCGAACACGCCCGAAAGGGTGCCCTCGGCGATGAGGCTCTTCACCTCCTCCTCGGTCACCGTCTGCTCCCGCAGCCCCTGCTGGCCGAGGAGGCGGAGGATGGCGTTGGTCGAGCGGCCGAGCAGCCAGACCATGGGATAGGTGACCAGGGCCACGACCCACATGGGCCGGGCGACGAAGGCGGCGATCGCCTCGGGGTTCGAGAGCGCGATGCGCTTGGGCACCAGCTCGCCCACCACCAGCGACAGGTAGGTGATGGCGACGACGACCAGCGCGATCGCGACCGGCTGGCCGTTCGGCGCGATGGCGGGCATCGTGTCGAGCCAGTCGCCGATGCGGCCGGCGAGGGTGGCGCCCGAGAAGGCGCCGTTGAGGACGCCGATCAGCGTGATGCCGATCTGGACCGCCGACAGGAAGTTCGCCGGATCGTCGACGAGCGCCAGCGCCGCGCGGGCGCCGCGTGAGCGTCCCTCGTCGACCATCTGCTGCAGCCGGACGCGGCGCGTGGACACGACCGCCAGCTCCGACATGGCGAAGAAGCCGTTCACCACGACCAGGAAGACGATGATCAGGATCTCGAACAGCATGCGGGTTCGCGGCCTTCAGATCCCGAGGACGCCGCGGACGGCGGTGAGGATGTCGCCGGAGAACGTGATGAGCGCGGCGCCGAAGGCGATCACGATCCCCACGATCGCCACGGCGACGAAACCGAACGCGAGCCCGCCGACGACGAACAGGCCGTCGCGGTCCATGAGCCCGATCGACATGACGGCGATGGCGACGGCGGGCGGAAGGTTGCCGCCCCAGATGGGGAAGATGAGGACGATGCCCAGCACGCACACCAACAGGCCCAC
>JBIJED010000220.1:0-5463 GCA_044343785.1 Azospirillales bacterium
TCGAGGCGCCGGGCCGCCGACGGGATGCCGACGAGGTCCAGCAGCTCGCCCGCCCGTGTCCGGGCGGCGGCGGCCGACATGCCCATGTGGGTCTCCAGCACCTCCGTGATCTGCCGTCCCACGGTCAGCACCGGGTTCAACGAGGTCATGGGGTCCTGGAAGATCATCGCGATCTCCTTGCCCCGCACCCGCCGCAGGTCGGCGTCGGGTGCGGTCAGGAGGTCGCGGCCCTCGAACAGGATGCGCCCGCCGGCGTAGCGGCCCGGCGGGACCGGCACGAGGCGCATGATCGACATCGCGGTGATCGACTTGCCCGAGCCGCTCTCGCCCACGATGCCCAGCGTCTCGCCGCGCTCCAGCGTCAGCGACACCCTGTCCACGGCCCGGACCGTCCGGCCCTGGGAGGCGAACTCGACCTCGAGGTCGACGATCTCCAGCAATGCGGTCAAATCCACGCCTCCAGCCCGTGTCGGCGGTAGAAGTCCGCCATCTCCACCCGTCGGCCCGTCTGCGTGCTCTCGATGCCGGCGAAGCAGAGCGCCAGCGTGCGCAGATGGTCGCGACCGTCGCACGGGACGGGCGTGCCCGCCTTCAGTGCCGCGAGGAAGGCGTCGAGCAGGTTGCGCGTGTCGTCCTTGAACGCCTCGCAGGGCGCGATCGGGACGGGGGTCAGCGCCTCGTCCTCCTTCTTCGCCCTGGCGATGTCCTCGAACAGCTCGCGCTGGATGATGACCCCGTCCGCGCAGTCGGTCCGCCAGTCGAAGTCGTTGCCGTTCCAGCCCGACGACCAGGTGCCGATGTAGTTGACCTCGACCCCGCCCTCGAACGTCAGCAGCGCGTTCACGTTCGCGTCATGGGCGTACATCGACCACGGCGGGTTCCACGTCCGGCAGGCGATCGCCTCCACCTCCCGCCCGTAGACGAAGCGCATCAGGTCGAGGTGATGGATCGACTGCTCCAGCATCATCGGGTGCCGCATGGTCAGCGGATACCGGTTGAGGCCGGGGCGGTAGCCGTTGCGGTTCCGCAGGTACACGAACTGACCGAAGCCCGGCGCGCCGAGTTCGCCCGACGCGATGAGGTTCCGGTACGCCTGGGTGACGGTGAGGTAGCGGAAGTTGAGGCCGACGGTGAGGGGCAGCCGGTGCCCCTCGGCCAGCTTCACGATCTCCACCGCCTCCGCCATCTCGGTCGTCAGCGGCTTCTCGGCCAGGAGCGCGAGCCCGGCGCCGTAGATCCGCCGGGCCTGATCGAGATGGCCGTCGGGCGGCGTCACGAGGGTGACGAAGTCCGCCTTCGCGCCGGCCAGCGCGGCGTCGAGGTCGCCGAACTGCGGCACGCCCGGCCAGCGCGCGGCGAAGCGTTCGAGGCGCGCCGGGTCGAGGTCCATGACGCCGGCGAAATCGACGTCCGGATGGGCGGCGATGATCTCCGCCCACATGGTGCCCCGGTTGCCGAGGCCGACGAGGAGGGTCTTCACGCCCAGATCCTCGCCTTGGCCGCATCGATCCGCGCGACCGCCTCGCGGATGCGCTCGATCGGCTGGAGGAGGCCGATGCGGGTGTGGCGGCCGGCCGGGTCGGCGAAGCTGGTGCCCGGCAGCAGAAGCACCCGGGCCTCCAGCAGCAGCCGCTCGCAGAAGTCCGCCGCCAGCCGTCCGGTCGAGGAGACGTTGACGTAGATGTAGAAGGCGCCGCCCGGGTGCCCGTAGCTGAGGCCCCAGCGGTCGAGTTCGCCCATCATGTAGGTCCGGCGCTCGCCATAGGCCTCGAGCATCGCCTGCACCGGCTCCTGCGGGCCGGTCAGTGCGGCGAGTGCCGCCCACTGCGACGGCGTCGCGGCGTTGATCGAGAGCGTGTGCCGCGGCTCGATCAGGCGGCGGACGAAGTCCTTGGGCGCCGCGAGGTAGCCGACGCGCCAGCCGGTCATGGCATGGGACTTGGAGAAGCCGTTCAGCGTGATCGTTCGCTCGCGCATGCCCGGCAGCGTGGCGATCGACAGGTGCTCGCTGCCGTCGAAGATCAGCTTGGCGTAGATCTCGTCGGAGAGGACGACGATGTCCTTCTCGATGCAGATCCGCGCGATCTCCTTGATCATGTCGGGCGGGGTGACGGCGCCCGTGGGATTGTTCGGCGTGATCAGGACCAGCGCCTTGGTCCTGGGCCCGATCCGCTTCTCGATCTCCGACGGCAGGAGCGCGTAGTCCGTCTCCTGCACGGTCGGCACCTCGACCACCGTGCCGCCGCACATGGTGATCGCGGTGTCGTAGCTGGTGAAGCGCGGGGCCGGGAGCAGCACCTCGTCGCCCGGCTTCACCAGCGCCAGCATGCAGAGCATGACGGCCTCCTGGGTGCCGGCGGTGACGATCACCTCGTCCTGGTCATAAGACAGGCCGTAGTCGTCGGCGAGGTGCCTCGCGATCGCCTGGCGCAGCTGCGGCAGGCCGGCCGGGTGGGTGTAGTGGTGCTCGTTCCGGTCGATCGCCGCCTTCGCCGCCTCGACGATGTGGGCGGGCGTGTGGAAATCCGGGTCGCCGCGGCCCATGGCGATGACGTCGGGCAGCTTGGCCGCCATCTCCAGCATCTTCGTGCGGAAGGAGACGTCCTCCTCCTTCGCCCGACCCGACAGGGCGGCGATCAGGCGGCTTTCACCAGCAGTCATGGTCAGACCATCCTCTTGCCTTCGAGGAAGGTCGCCCGGACCTTCCCGATGTCCGCGATGTCGGCGAGCGGGTTCCCGTCGACGACGATGACGTCGGCGAGCTTGCCCGGCTCCAGCGTGCCGAGCTTCTCGTCCATCTTGTTGAGCTTCGCCGCGACGATCGTGGCGCTGCGGATCGCCGCATAGGCGTCGGCGACGACGCCGACCTTGATCATGAACGCCATCTCCGGCGCGATCACCTCGTGCCCCACGGCCGGGCTGCCGCAGTCGGTGCCGAAGGCGATCGGCACGCCCGCCTTGGCGGCGGCGACGAGGCCGGCGTAGCGCTTGGGATCGGCGACCGCCTTCTGGCGCTCGGCGATCTTCCATTCCGGGATGTTGAACTTGCGCGCGATGTCCGACTGCGACTGCATCACGAGCGGCGCGAAGGTGGTGACGATCGGCACCTTCTTCTCGACGAGGAGGGCGATCGTCTCCTCGCTCATCGAGCCGCCGTGCTCCACCACGTCGATCCCGAAGCGGACGACGCGGTTGATGGCGGCGTCGAAGGTCGCGTGCGCCGTGATCGGCAGCCGGTTGCGGTGCGCCTCGTCGATGACGGCGTGAAGCTCCTCGTCGGTGAACTCCAGCGTGTCGTGGCAGGCCATGATCTTGATGAGGTCGGCGCCGCCGCGCACCTGCTCGCGCACCGCGCGGCGCATCTCGTCCGCACCCGACGCCTCGCGGCAGCACCAGTAGGTGTGGCCGCCCGTCTGCACGATGCCCTCGCCGCACACGAGAAGGCGCGGGCCGGGGAAGAGGCCCTGCGCCACCGCCTGCTTGGCGACGAGGTTCGCCTTGTTCATGCCGAGGTCGCGGAACGTCGTCACGCCCGAACGCAGGTTGATCAGCATGTTGCCGGCGGACTTGTAGGCGCTGATCTCCGGCGGGTCGTTCATCGACTGGTTGGCGAGGTCGTGGATGCCGTCCCACGCGAGGTGCCCGTGGTTCTGGAACAGGCCGGGCAGGATGGTGCCGCCGGTCGAGACCGCGCCCTCGGCCCGGCTGCCGAGGTCGGCGCGCGGGCCGACCGCCTTGATCGTGGCGCCCTCGATCTCGACGAATCCGTCCTCGATCACCTCGTCGCCGACCGCGGTCAGCACCCGGCCGAGCAGGATGTGGTTCCCGGTCTGGTACTCGAACATCGGGCGGATCAGCTTCTGGAAACGCCACGGAGCCTGTTCGGGCATGTCGGTCCTCCTGGTTGGTGCGTGCCTCGTCCTTCGACAGGCTCAGGACGAGGCGGCCCGGCCTCAGTCCCGAAACGGCCTCGCCCTGAGCCTGTCGAAGGGCGAAGCCGCTGCCCCCTCAGCCCTTCGGCTTGATCCCGAGTTCCTCCAGCGCACGCGCACCGCCGTCGAGGTTCGACAGGTTCATGCCCGCGTAGTTGGGGGAGTAGACCACGCCCTCGCCGCCGGCGCGGTAGGTGGCGTGGACGCTGCGATAGACGATGTCGGGCGTGCAGACGGCCTGATCGGCCCGCACCCGCGGCGCGTCCACGCCGATGCCCATGTAGACCTTGGCCTTGCCGTTGACGCCGCGCACGGCGTCCTGGCACTGGCCGAAGACGTAGGTGTCCGGGTCCATGCCCTTCTGGATCACCTCGCCCCACGGCGCCTCGTTGAGGCCGAGGATGCGGTACATGGCCGGGATGAACTCGTCCGGCCCGTAGTCCTTCAGGATCGTGCTGGCGAAGAAGCCCATCTCCTTGGCGAACACCTCGCCCGCCTGATGCTGGTAGGTGATCGGCTTGACCCAGTCGGCCCAGCCGGTCTGCTCCTCCCAGCCCCACTGGGCCTTGCGGATCGGGTTGAAGTGGTTGCGGTTCCAGACGTTCAGCCCGAAGGAGAGCTTCGGGTTGCACCACTTCACGATCCCGTAGAGTTCGCGATCGAGGTCCTTGGAGCGCTCCAGCCAGAACCGCTCCCACACCAGGACCTCGGGGTTGCGCAGAAGCACGCGGAAGAACTCGACGAAGGCGCCGTCGACGAAGGTCGAGCCCTTCTCCCGGCACTTGCGGAAGAAGTCCCAGACCGCGCGGAAGGCGAGCCTCACGCGTTCCACGTCGATCCCGCGCTCCATCGCCTCGCGCCGGCAGTGCGGGCAGAAGCAGCCGGGCGCCTGGCCCTGCATCATGCGGTCGAGCGGGCTGTTGCGCTCGTTGCACCACATGATTCCGTCGATGTCGTAGTTGCGGGCGTGGTCCTCCACGATCCCGTGCCACCATTTGCGATAGTCGGCGTTGGACGTGCAGGGTTCGCCGGCATAGCGCCCCTCGAGGTCGATCTCGAGGCACTGGGGCATGTTCGGGATCTTGACCTCGGCGGCCGAGCCGTGGCCCGCGTACTTGAACAGCGGCTCCATGAACTCAGGAATCACCTTCATCCCCCGGGCCTTCGCCTTGGGGATGACGAGGTCGAGGATGTCGGTGTCGCCGATCTCCTTGTCCTTCGACCGGAACGCCTTGATGAAGGTGCCGGTGAAGAACTGCGGCTTCTCGCGCAGGTAGGAGCCGCCCTCCATCGTGTAGGGCGCGGGCACCCCGTGGTCGGGCCAGCCTTCGAGCGCGTGGCTGATCCGGCGGCCGACCTTGAGGCCCAGCCACGAGATCGTGCCGATCATCAGAACGTTCACGCCGCAGCGGGTCTGGAGCGTGTCCAGCACCGCGTCCACCCCCTCGTCCACGAAGCTGATGGGGCTGATCTGGATGCCGACGAAGGGATCGGTCTTGCTCATGGGAGGGGGATCCGGGGGGGAAGGCGG
>JBIJED010000222.1:0-5448 GCA_044343785.1 Azospirillales bacterium
GCTATTGCCCCGTCCCCGGCCCGGTGCCGGGCTCGCCCGCCAACAACGGCTATCGGCCGGGCTTCGCGGCGGCGCTGATGTCGAAGGATCTGACGCTCGCCCGGCAGGCGGCCGACAGCGCCGGGGCCAGCACGCCCTTGGGCACGGCCGCGCAGGAGATCTACGCGTCCTTCGCCGAGGCCGCGGGCGACCGCGACTTCTCCGCCGTCATCGAGAGGCTGCGATGACGGTCCCCGTGCCCGTCGGGCGGGTGATCGGGTGAAGCGCGCAGGTCGAATCGTCGCCCGGCGACCAGCGATACGAGCCATTGATCGAGAACGAAGCAGGTGACCGGAAGTCGGCCGCCGGTCCACCGCGGCCACTTCACGCCGGACGGCGGGCGCATCACCTGAAGGGGACAACGGACCCGAAGGGAGGAGCCCGTGCCCGCGCATCCGATCGTCGACGCCCACCTGCACGTCTGGGACCCGCGTCGGCTGCGCTATCCCTGGCTGGAGGGCAACGACCTCCTGAACCGCCCGTGGCTGATGGCCGACTACGACGCGGCCACGGCGGGCACGGACGTGGAGGCGATGGTCTTCGTCCAGTGCGAGACCGATCCCGCAGAGGCCGCGGACGAGGCGGCGTGGGTCGCCGGGCTCGCCGCGCGGGAGCCCCGCCTCCGCGGCATGGTCGCGTGGGCGCCGCTGGAGCGGGGCCGCGCCGCGGAGGCCGACGTCGCCGCGCTGACCCGCCACCCGATCCTGCGCGGCGTGCGGCGCATCATCCAGTTCGAGCCCGACCTCGACTTCTGCCTCCGCCCCGACTTCGTCGAGGGCGTGCGGATGCTGGCCGACTTCGGCCTGAGTTTCGACATCTGCGTCGACCACCGGCACATGGCGAACGTGCTGCGCCTCGCCGCCGCCGTGCCGGAGGTTCCGCTGATGCTCGACCACATCGGCAAGCCCGCCATCCGCGACGGGCTGCACGCACCGTGGGCGGGGCACCTGCGCGAACTCGCCCGGATGCCGCACGTGACGTGCAAGCTGTCGGGCGTCGTGACCGAGGCGGCGCCGGGCTTCGCGGACGGCGACCTCGACCGCTGGGTGGACACGGCGATCGAGGCGTTCGGGTTCGACCGCCTCTGCTTCGGCGGCGACTGGCCGGTGGTGCTGGGGGCCGCACCGCTGTCGCGCTGGATCGGCTGGGTCGATCGGCGCCTCGCCGGGGTGCCCGAATCCCACCGGCGGAAGGTCTGGCGCGACAACGCGGTCCGCTTCTACCGGCTCTGAGGCGGATCGCCCCTAGCCCTTGACCGATCCGGCGGTCAGGTCGGTGACCATGAAGCGCTGGGCGACGAAGTAGAGGACCATGAGCGGGAACGACGAGATCACCGCCCCCGCCATCAGCGGCCCCCACGGGAGCACGTCGCTGGTGATGAGATAGTTGAGCGCGAGCGGTGCCGTCCGCTGGCTCTCGGACGTGACCAGCACGAGGGCCAGGAGCAGTTCGTTCCACGCCCCGGTGAAGGTGAAGATCGCCACCGCGGCGAGGCCGGGCGCCGACAGCGGCAGGACGATGCGGAACAGCGCGCCCAGGCGCGACAGCCCGTCGATCATCCCCTGTTCCTCCAGCTCGCGCGGGACCGCGCGGAAGTAGCCCTGCAGAAGCCAGGTTCCGAGCGGGACCGAGAAGGTGAGGTAGACGACCACGAGGCCGAAGATCGAGTTCCCCAGCTGCAGCCGCGCCATCAGGATCGACAGCGGGATGAACAGCAGCGACGTGGGCGTCAGATAGGCGAACAGGATGAGGCGGCCGACGAGCGTGCGTCCCGGATAGCGGAAGCGGACGATCGAATAGGCGGCCAGCGAGGAAACCAGAAGCGAGGTGACCGTCACCGCCGAGGCGACGATCAGGCTGTTGCGCATAGGGATGAGGAAGTCCTTCTGCTCCAGCAGGATCCTGTAGTTGTTCCAGGTGAAGACCTGCGGCCAGAGCGAGGGGACGCGGAAGATTTCCCGCGGCATCTTGAACGAGGTGATCACCATCCAGTAGATCGGGAACAGGATCAGCAGGGCGGCGATCGTGAGCAGGAGGTAGGTGACGGTCCTGCCGAGGATCTCGCGCCGGCGGATCGTCCAGAAGACGTGGGCCGCCGCCTCGGGTGCGGCGGGGCGCGGATGCGGGCGGGGCCGCGCGACGGTCACTGCTCGTCCTCCCGCTTCTGCATCATCGACGTCGCGAGGAAGACGAGGATCAGCAGCACCGGCAGCATGGCGACCGACACCGCCGCCGCCTCACCGATCCGCTGGGTCTGCATCCCGTAGTAGGCGAGCACCGGGAACACCATCGTCGCGTCCGACGGCCCGCCCTGGGTCAGCAGCCAGACGTGCTCGAAGGCGTTGGCGGTCCAGATCGACGACAGGAGCGTGACCACGATGATCACCTGCTTCAGGCCCGGCAGCGTCACGTGGCGGAAGCGCTGCCACGCGTTCGCCCCGTCGATGCGCGCGCTCTCGTACAGTTCCTTGGGGATGGCCTGGAGCCCGGCGAGGAAGCTGACGAACCAGAAGGGAAAGCCGCGCCACGTCGAGGCGGCGATGACCGCCGGCATGGCGGTGGAGCGCTGGCCCAGCCAGTCGATGATCTCCGGATGGATGCCGGTCTGGGTCAGCACGAGGTTGATGCCGCCGCCGATCGGCTGATAGAGCACCCGCCACGTCAGGAAGCAGACGAAGGCCGGCATCGCCCAGGGCAGCATCAGGAACGAGCGGAAGACCCCGCGGAAGCGGAAGTGCTGGTGGACCAGCAGCGCGAGCCCGAGGCCGATGACGAACTTGAGCACGCCCGTCACCGTCACCAGCACGACCGTGTTCCAGATGGCGCTGTTGAACGCGGTGTTCTGCGCCAGATAGGCGTAATTGGCGAGGCCGACCCAGACGCCGTCGTTCCCGATCACCCGGTTGGTGAAGGAGACGGAGATCGCGTAGAGGAACGGGTACGCGACGAGGCCGACGAGCAGCGCCAGCGCCGGGAGCACGAGCGCCCAGGCGAACAGCGGCGTCCGCCACGCGGGCGGGATCAGCGTCCGGGCAACGGCGGGCGGGGTGGTGTTCGCCATGGATCGGACCTCCGGTGCCGTGCCATCCGGTCAGATGCCCTCACCCTGTCCCACTGCCCGCGGCGAAGCCGTGGGAGTGTGAGGGTCCGTCCCGCGCTGCGGGACGGACGTCACCTGTACTTGTCGTAGATCGCCTGGGTCGAACGCTGGGCGTCGTCCATCGCGCGGTCGAAGTCCCAATTGTCGATCACCACCCGCTGGACCATCTTCGGGATGACGAAGTTGTTCCACGCGTCGGCATAGGCGACGTTGTAGACGTCGGGCGCGCCCGGTGCGGTGCCGCGCCGCGCGAGGTCGAGAAGGCCGGACAGGATCGCGCTCGATCCGTCGAAGGCCTCGAGCTTCGCCTGCTCCGCCAGTACGGGCCCGTAGATCGCGTTCCCGAAATAGGCGTTCATGAACGCCGGCTGCGACAGGTGCTCGATCAGCTCCCGCGCCCCGGCGGCGTTCTTGCCGGCCTTCGGGATCGCCCGGTACTGGATGGCCAGCGGCGAGACCACGCCCTTCGGCCCGCCGGGCAGCGAGGAGTAGCGGGTGCCGGCGAACAGCTCCGGGTCCTGCGTCTTCGCCGCGATGCCGACCGAACCCGTATTGGCGATGAAGGCCGCCTGGCCGGCGAGATAGGAGTTGTTGTCGCCCGCCCCGTCCCAGGTGGTGACGCCGGGCGGGAAAATCCTCTTGTCCCAGGCGTCCTTGACCCAGCGCAGGTACTCGCGCGTCGCCTCGGACTTGATGGCGACCGTCCGGCCCGTGTCGTCGGCGATGCGCCCGCC
The DNA here is from genome assembly GCA_044343785.1 of Azospirillales bacterium. Classification (GTDB taxonomy): domain Bacteria; phylum Pseudomonadota; class Alphaproteobacteria; order Azospirillales; family Azospirillaceae; genus CANGXM01. The sequence continues at coordinate 3,874 of JBIJED010000222.1, forward strand.
GAAGGACTGGAGCGCGCTGACCTGCACGTTGCCGTCGCCCACGTTCGAGAGGGCGAGGCCCAGGCCGAACAGCGGCGGCCTGTTCACCGCGGCCGCCTGCCGGACCAGCTCCTCCCACGTCGTGGGCGGGTTGGCGAAGCCGGCCCTGGCCAGCACGTCGTCGCGGCGCAGCAGCATGTTGCCCGACGCGCCGAACGGCACGCCCGCCCGCCCCTCCGGCCCCCGCGCCGTGGTGGTGGCGCCGTCGACGGCCGGCAGCCAGCCGCCCTGCGCCCGGCCGATCTTCTCGTAGAGGTCGTCGACCGGGGCGAACAGGGTCTGGCGCGCCAGCACGATCAGGAGGTCGAGGTTGAGGTCGAAGGCGTCGGGCATCGTGTTCGACGCGACCGCCGCCGAGACCTTCTGCACCGTCTCGTTCTGGTTGATCATCACCACGTCGGTGCGCACGCCGTTCGCCTGGCCCCACCGGTTGATGGTTTCGACCAGAAGCTTGTTGGCGGCGTCGGAGAAGATCAGCCCGCCCCAGTAGGTGAGCGTGGTGCCGCGGAGCACCGCCGGCTGGGCGATCCCGGGGCCGGCGAGGCCGATGCCGACGCCCGCGGCCGTCCCGGCCAGAAGGGCGCGGCGCGTCAGGCGATAGCGCGTGGTCATGTCCGTTCCTCCCGATTGTCTTCTTGGTTCGTTCGTCGTCCGGTGCCCCGGGGGCCTCAGGCGACCAGCGCCAGCGACCGCAGCAGCCCCTGCATGTAGCCGATGGCGTGCGCCCGGCCGCGGTGGTTCCATTCGGTGTCACCGTCCATGTGCGGGACGTGGTCGTCGAGGACGAAGCCGGTGAAGCCGTTCCTCTTCAGGAGCAGCATCACCTCGGCCGGGTCGTAGTTCCCCTCCCCGATGAAGCACTCCTGGAAGTTCGGCACCTCGCCCTGCACGTCGCGGAAGTGGACGTAGAGGATGCGGCCCTTCGGTCCGAAGAACTCGATCATCTCCTTCACGTTCCGGGCGTTGCCGACCATCTCCGAGCAGCAGCCCAGGCACAGGTCGAGGCCCCACGACGGGCTGTCGGCGAACTGTTCCCACGCGCGCTTGAACCCCGCGGGCTCGCGGAAGATGCGGGCGACGCCGCCCAGCATCGGCACCGGCGGATCGTCGGGGTGCAGCGCCATCTTCACGCCCGCCTCCTCGGCGACCGGCAGGACCGCCTTCATGAAGTGGACGTAGTTGGCGAACATCCGCTCCGCGTCGTACAGCACCTCCCCCGGTGCCGCGAGCGGCATGGCCGACCGGTGCCCGAGGCCCGTCGGCAGGAACCGGCGCAGCCCGTCCCGGTCCGGGACCGCGTCGACCAGCGCCATGTCGAACCTGGTGCAGCCGGCCCCGCCGCGGCCGGGCGCCAGCCGCTCGGTCCGCCAGACCGAATTGGGCATGAAGTGATAGCCCAGCACCGGGATGCCGGCGCGCCCGACCGCGCGCAGGGTCCGGCAGTAGTTCTCGATCTGCTCGTCCCGCCCCGGCAGGCCCAGCATCGCCTTGTCGTAGAAGTGGACCGGCACGTTCTCGATCGCGTCGAGATGCAGC
>JBIJED010000223.1:0-5447 GCA_044343785.1 Azospirillales bacterium
TGATCTTCCCGAAATCGTCGATCGCGACGAAGCTCGCGATCGTCGTCACGCCGGTGTCGGGGTCGATCTCGACCTCGCAGACCTGCGTTCCCGACGGGAAGGTGAAGTTGACGGGATCGTAGAAGGCGCTCTCCTCCAGCCCCGGCTCCACGCCCTGCGGATAGTTGTGCGGAACGTAGGCGGCGAAGGCGATCTCCTGGATCGACTTGGCCTTGTCGGTGCCGGCGACGGTGAACTTGCCGTCCTTGAACTCGATGTCGCCCTCGGCGGCCTCGAGCAGGTGGGCGGCGATCTTCCGGCCCTTCTCGATCACCTTCTCGCACGCCTTCACGATGGCCGAGCCGCCCACGGCCAGCGACCGCGAGCCGTAGGTGCCCATGCCGAAGGGCGTCTTCTCGGTGTCGCCGTGGATCACCTCCACCTGGTCGGCGGGAACGCCGAGGTAGCTGGAGATGAGCTGGGCGAAGGTCGTCTCGTGGCCCTGTCCGTGCTGGTGCGAGCCCGTGTAGAGCAGCACGTTGCCGGTCGGGTTGAAGCGGACCTTCGCACTCTCCCAAAGGCCGACGCCGGCACCCAGCGAGCCCACCGCCGCCGACGGCGCGATGCCGCAGGCCTCGATGTAGCTGCAGAAGCCGATGCCGCGCAGCTTGCCCCGCGCCGCGGCCTCCGCCTTGCGCGCCGGGAAGCCGGCGTAGTCGGAGAGCGCCAGCGCCTCGTCCAGCACCTTGTGATACTGGCCGCTGTCGTAGGTCATGATGACCGGCGTCTGGTAAGGGAACGCGTCCGCCGGGACGAAGTTGCGGCGGCGGAACTCGGCCGGGTCGATCTTCATCTCCCGCGCCGCGGTCTCGACCATCCGCTCGATGACGAACGTCGCCTCCGGCCGGCCGGCGCCGCGATAGGCGTCGACGGGGGCGGTGTTGGTGTAGACGCCGTCGACCTCGGCGTAGATGGCCGGGATGCGGTACTGGCCCGACAGCAGCGGGGCGTAGAGGTAGGTCGGGACGCAGGACGCGAACGTCGACAGATAGGCGCCGAGGTTGGCCGTCGTGTGGACCCGCAGGCCCAGGATCGTGCCGTCCTGCGCCATCGCCATCTCGGCGGTGGTCACGTGGTCGCGGCCGTGCGCGTCGGCCAGGAACGCCTCCGACCGGTCGCCGGTCCACTTCACCGGGCGGCCGACCTGCTTCGACGCCCAGAGACAGACCGTCTCCTCGGCGTAGATGAAGATCTTCGACCCGAAGCCGCCGCCGACGTCGGGCGCGATCACGCGGAGCTTGTGCTCCGGCGCGATGCCGTTGAAGGCGGAGAGGACGAGGCGGGCGACGTGCGGGTTCTGGCTGGTCGTGTACAGCGTGAAGCTGTCCATGCCGCTGTCGTAGTCGCCGATCGCCGCCCGCGGCTCGATCGCGTTGGGCACGAGACGATTGTTGACGATGTCGAGCTTCGTGACGTGCGCGGCCTTGGCGAACGCCGCGTCGGTCGCCGCCTTGTCGCCCAGCGACCACTCGTAGCAGGTGTTCTTCGCGATCTCGTCGTGGACGAGCGGGGCACCCGCGTCACGGGCCTTGTCGGTCACCACGACGGCCGGGAGCACGTCGTAGTCGACGTCGATCAGCTCCGCCGCGTCCTTGGCCTCGTTGTAGGTCTCGGCGATCACGATGGCGACGTGGTCGCCGACGTATCGCACCTTGTCCTCGGCCAGCGGGCGGTGCGAGCCCGCCTTCATCGGCGTCCCGTCCTTCGACGTGATCACCCAGCCGCAGATCAGCCCGCCGATCGCCTTGGTGTCGGCGCCGGTGAAGACGTCGACCACGCCCGGCGCGGCCTTCGCCCGGCCCGTGTCGATCCCGCGGATGCGCGCATGGGCGTGCGGCGAACGCAGGAAATAGGCGTGGAGCTGGCCGTGGCGGTTGAAGTCGTCGGTGTACCGGCCCTTCCCGGTCAGGAAGCGCTGGTCCTCCTTGCGGCGCAGCGAAGCGCCGATACCATCCAGTGGTGCCATCGTCGATGTCCTCCCCGATCGTGCGTTCGTTCTTATTCCGCGGCCTTGGCCGGCGCGCCGCGCATGGCGTCGGCACCGGCGATGACCGCCTTCACGATGTTGTGGTAGCCGGTGCAGCGGCAGATGTTGCCCTCCAGCCCCTCGCGCACCGTCGTCTCGTCCATGCCGCCCGGGTGGCGGTTGGCGAGGTCGACCGCGCTCATGACCATGCCGGGCGTGCAGAAGCCGCACTGGAGCGCGTGATGCTCGCGGAAGGCCGCCTGCATCGGGTGCAGCGCGCCGTCGGCCGCCGCCAGACCCTCGATCGTGGTCACGGCGCAGCCGTCGGCCTGCGCGGCGAGCAACGTGCAGCTCTTCACGGAGCGGCCGTCGACGTGGACGACGCAGGCGCCGCACTGGCTGGTGTCGCAGCCGACGTGCGTTCCGGTCAGGCCCAGCGTCTCGCGCAGGAACTGCACGAGGAGCGTCCGCCCCTCGACCTGCCGCGTGACGGGCTTGCCGTTCACGGTGATGGAAACGGACACCGTCATCGAAAATCCTCCCCTGACTGCGAACTGCGGTTCGTCGTCCGCGGCAACCGGTCTTTCGGCCGGTGAGCCCGCCCGCGACGTTGGAGTCGATACAACCCAGGGGGAGGCTAGGCCCTTGACCGGACACGGTCAAGCGGCCCTCCGCCCCGTCACGAAAGCATCAGAACACGGCCCAGAGCGCGATGGCGACGGCCGCCACGACGATGGCGATCCAAACCGGCTGCGGCACGCCGCCCAGGACCGAGACGGCCGGCGGCGGCGCCGTGCGGGCGGAGGCCGCAGGCCCTGTGGGCGCATCGGTCGCAGGCGGTGCCGCCGCCTGCGGCGGTGGCTCGTAGACGCCGGCCGCGGATGCCACGGCGGCGGCCGCGATGGCCGGTTCGGCCGCGGCGGGCACATCCGCCGTCGCCGGTGTCGCGTCGGCCGCCGGACCGCCGACGGCCTCTGCGAACTTCGCGAAGAAATCGTCGGCCATCTTCTTGGCGGTGCCCTGGATCAGGCGCGAGCCGATCTGGGCCAGCTTCCCGCCGACCTGCGCCTCGGCCGTGTAGGTCAGGACGGTGGCGTCCGGCCCGTCCTCGGCGAGCGCGACGGTCGCACCGCCCTTGGCGAAGCCCGCCGCACCGCCGGTGCCCTCGCCGACGATGCGATAGCCCTTCGGCGGGTCGATGTCGGTCAGGTTCACCTTGCCCGAAAAGCTGGCGGAGACCGGTCCGACCTTCGCCTTGACCTTGGCCGTGAACCCGGTGTCAGACGTCTTGTCCAGGGTCTCGCAGCCGGCGATGCAGGAACGCAGCACGTCCGGATCGTTCAGCGCCGCCCACACCGTCTCGCGCGGTGCGGCGATCCGGTACTCGCCCGTCATGTCCATGGGATCACCCCTCGGTCGGCCTTCGTCGTCGGAGCCGGACCCTATGTGTCCGGCGCACGGCTGGCAAGCCGCCGCCGGCCGGGTCGGATGCCGACGGATGCACGCTTGGCGGGCGGGTCGGTCGTGGGCATACTCGCGCGCCTTTCGTCGCAGCATGTCCTCACGGTCCAGCATGGTCCTCCGCCCGTCCGTTCCCGTCCTCGTGACGGTCCTTATGGCGACGCTCCTCCTCGCGGCGCCGGCCTTCGCCGCGGGCGAGGGGGCCCCCCACCTCGAGGGCGCCGCGCTCGGCCTTCTCTGGGTCGTGCCCTTCGCGGGAATCCTGCTGTCGATCGCGCTGATGCCGCTCGCGACCCCCGCCTTCTGGCACCATCACTTCGGCAAGGTGTCGGCGTTCTGGGCGCTCGCGTTCCTCGTGCCCTTCGCGGCGATCCACGGGGTGTCCCTGGCGACGTACGAGGTGCTGCACGTCGGCCTGCTGGAGTACCTCCCCTTCATCGTGCTGCTGGGCGCGCTGTTCACGGTGGCGGGCGGGGTGAGGCTCAAGGGGCGGCTCGTCGGCACGCCGGCGATGAACACCGGCATCCTCGCCTTCGGCACCGTGATCGCCAGCCTGATGGGGACGACGGGCGCGGCGATGCTGCTGATCCGACCCCTCATCCGTGCGAACGAGCACCGGCGCACGCAGGTGCACGTGATGGTCTTCTTCATCTTTCTCGTCGCCAACATCGGCGGCTCCCTCACGCCGCTCGGCGATCCGCCGCTCTTCCTCGGTTTCCTCCAGGGCGTCGACTTCTTCTGGACCACGACGCACCTGTTCGGGGAGATGCTGCTCTGTTCGGTCATCCTGCTCGTCGTGTTCTTCGCGCTCGACAGCTGGTACGCCCGGCGCGATCCGCCGGCGCCCGCGGCGTCGCGCGACGACGAGGCGATCGGCATCGAGGGGTGGCACAACGTCGGCCTGCTGTTCGCGATCGCGGCCGCGGTCCTGCTCCAGGGTGTGTGGAAGCCGGGGATCGGGGTCACGGTCCATCACGTGACGGTGGCGCTCGAGCGCATCGTCTCGATGGCGCTCCTGATCGCGATCGCCGCGCTCTCCTACCGGCTCACCACGGCCGAGAGCCGTCGTCGCAACGCCTTTTCCTGGGGGCCGATCCTCGAGGTGGCGAAGCTGTTCGCCGGCATCTTCGTGACGATCGTCCCGGCGCTCGCGATCCTGCGGGCAGGGGCCGATGGCTCGCTCGCCTTCGTGGTCGACCTCGTCACCAAGCCGGACGGCACGCCCGACAACGCGATGTACTTCTGGCTGACCGGCGCGCTCTCCAGCTTCCTCGACAACGCGCCGACCTATCTCGTCTTCTTCAACACCGCCGGCGGCGACGCCCGGGTCCTGATGCACGACCTCCCGCTCACGCTGGCGGCCATCTCGTGCGGTGCCGTGTTCATGGGCGCCAACACCTACATCGGCAACGCGCCGAACTTCATGGTGAAGGCGATCGCCGAGGAGCGCGGCGTCCCGATGCCGAGCTTCTTCGGCTTCATGGCATGGTCGGGGTTCTTCCTGCTGCCGCTCTTCGTCGTCGTCACCGTCGTCTTCTTCTGAGCCGGCTCCCTTCGGCCCGGCGGCCTCAGCGGGAGATGAGGACGGGCACCGTCGCGTTCGTCAGCACGTGACGGGTCGTTCCGCCGAACAGGATCTCCCGCCAGCGCGAGTGGCCGTAGGCGCCGATCACGAGGCAGTCGCAGCCGTGGCGACGGGCGGCGTCCAGCAGGACGGGCCCGGCCTCTCCGGTTCCGTAGGGGGAGGGGTGGACCGTGGCTTCCACCCCGTGTCGGCCGAGGAAGAGGCGGACCGCCTCCATGTCCGCCGTCTCGTGCCCCTCGCGGCCGCCGCACAGGACCGTCACCGCGTCGGCCGTCTTCAGCATCGGCAGCGCGCCGTGGACCGCGCGCGCCGACGGCCGCGCGGGCGTCCAGCCGACCAGCGGATGGCGGCCGACGGCGTCGCCGACGGAGCCGGCGGGCAGGACGAGGACGGGGC
>JBIJED010000429.1:0-3653 GCA_044343785.1 Azospirillales bacterium
GGCGTCGCCGGTCTGGACGAGGGAGGGCGAGCCCGGTCCGGCCGCCGTCGGGGCGACAGGCACCGGCACGGGGTCGGCGAGGGTCATGGCCTGCCGGGCGGGAGTGCCCGGAACCACGGGCCCGTCCGCGGCGACGGCGACGGCCACGGGCTGCTCCGACCCGAAGGCGCGGGCGACGGTGGTCATCATCGGTTCCCCGTTCGCAGCCTCGACGACGGTCGAGGCGGTCGCGACGGCGAAGCCGAGGGGGCCGCCGAACAGCGTGCTTCCGATGATCTGCGCGTGCGGCTTGATGGTGTCGCCGGTGACCGCCCGATAGAGGTGGTTCACGACCGGGATGTGCTGGAGCGGATTGACGACGTCGAGGAGGTCCCAGAAGGAGATTTCCTGCTGGTCGGCGTCGCCGTCGGCCGGCCGTCCGTCGGCGCCGGCCACCTGGGTCGGTGGCCGCGACGCCCCCTGCGCGATCTCGGGAAAGGCGTCGCCCATGCCGGGCAGCGTGGCGAGCCAGGCGCGCGTCGCAGGATCCGGCGAAAAATTGACCGACATGGGACACCTCCAAGGTCCGGATCGGAGATGCAAGCCGGGTGCCAGTCCATCACCTCTTCGGAATCAACGTGTTGGGCGATACGATCGGGACCGGGGGAAGATTCTGCCGGGACACGCCCCGAATCTCCCGCCGCCGGTCAGAACATGTGGCCGCTGCGCTCGGCCTTGGTGCGCAGATACTGCTCGTTGTGGCCGTTGGCCGGGAAGATGTGCGGCACGCGCTCGGCCACCGGGACGCCCCAGCGGGAGAGCTGGCCCACCTTGTCCGGATTGTTGGTCATCAGCCGGACCTGACGGACGCCCAGCAGGCGCAGCATCTCGGCCGCGGGCAGGTAGACGCGCTCGTCCGCGTCGAACCCCAGCGCCTCGTTCGCGTCGACCGTATCGAGGCCGGCGTCCTGGAGCTGGTAGGCGCGGAGCTTGTTGACGAGCCCGATGCCGCGCCCCTCCTGCGCCATGTAGAGAAGGATGCCGCCGCCGGCGGCGTCGATCGCGGCGATGGCGCCGCGCAGCTGCTCGCCGCAGTCGCACCGCAGCGAGCCCAGCAGGTCGCCGGTGAAACATTCGGAATGGATGCGGGCGAGGACCGTTTCGTCGGTGTCCGGCTCCCCGATCACGATGGCGAAGTGCTCCAGCCCCCCGTCGGCCGGGCGGAAGGCGACGAGGCGCGCGTTGGTCGCGCCGGCGAGCGGCACCCGCGCCTCCGACACCTTGCGGAGCTGGCGGGCCGCCGTGCGGCGGAAGTCGGTCACGGCGGCGGCGGCGACCACCAGCAGGTCGTGCCCGCGGGCCCAGCCGTCCACCGGCTCCCGCAGGGCCGGGAGCGGGGCGATGATCGCGGCCGGCAGGAGGCGGGCGATCTTCATCAGCGAGACGGCCGCCGCCTCGGCCCCGTCCGGGCGGGCGGAGGCGAGGCCGCGCAGCGCGCCGGGGCCGGGCGGCGTCGCCGTCGGGTCGGCGAAGGACCGCGCGAGGTCGGGCGTGAGCGGCCCGGCCGGCGTCACGATCACCGGCGCGTCCGACGCCTCGAACCCGAGGCCGATCGCCCGCCGCGGCGCGAGTGCCACCGACGGCGGCGCGGCGGCGAGACGGACGAGGCGGGCGAGCGCGTCCGGCCCCGCGGTCTCGGCCGGCAGCACCAGAAACCCCCCCTTCTCCTCCGTCACCACGACCGGATCGCCCCGGCGAAGGTCGGCGACCGCGCGGTCGACGGTGCGGAGAGCCACGGCCGGGGCGTCTGCGGAAAGCCCGTCAGGGCCGAAGGGAGGCGTCATGGAGAGGGCGGAACCCAGGGTCATCGGGAACGTCCACAGCGGAAGGGCGGGACGTCATACGGACCCCCCGCCGAACGGATCAATGCAGCAAGGTAGGCGCGCGGGGCGGAAAAGGCAAAAGACCTTGCCCGTTCTGCGACCGTGCGCGGCGCGCAGTGCTCGCGGACGACGCAGGCGCATCAACGGCGGAGCCGGGCGTAGATGTCGCCGGAGGGCCCGTCGTCGGGCTGCTCGGCCATCCACGCATCAACATCTGCGCGCGGAAGCCAGTTATCCCACAACATCTGCTTCGATTCCCCGATCGACAGGTTGAACTCGTAAGTCCCGAGCGCATCCAGTCGATCGAGGCACCGGATGGTGACCGCCGGCGCCGCCGGGATGACCTCGAAGGACAGACAGGGAAGCGGACGGGTGCATCCCTCCAGCACGTCCGCCTCGAACCCCTCGACGTCGATCTTGGTGAAGGCCGGAAGGCCGTGGGTCGCGATCAGCGCGTCCAGCGTGGTCAGCTCCACCTCGATCTCGTGGTCCCAGCGGACGTCGGCGAAGCGCGCGCTCTCCGGCAGGGTCTTCGCCCAGTCGCGGGCGAGGGTGGACATGGTGGGCGTGCGCTTGCTGATCATCATCCGCGCGGTGCCCGGCGCCGCGCCCACCGCCGCGGGGACGATCGTGACGTCGCGGTCGCGCCCGTAGAGGACCTTCAGCGCCGTCTGGAACGCCGGCTGCGGCTCCACCGCCACGACGCGTGCGCCGGTGGCGCGGAAGGCGTCGATCCGGTCGCCCAGGTGCGCGCCGATGTCGAAGGCGAGGTCGCCCGGCTTCAGGAACGCACGATAGAACGCGCGCGACCGCCGGGCGTGTCCCGGAAGCCGGTACATGAAGGTCGACCGGATCAGGCCGTAGACGTCCCAGAACGCGCGCACGCGCCCTCCTCCCCTATGGTCAGCAATGGTCCCCGCCCCCCGGCGTGCGCGATCCTAGCCGCGGTCGGGCGCCGGCACCACCGGCGTCTCGCGCCGCCGGCCGAACGCCCCGGTGCCGACCGCGATGGCCAGCAGCACGCAGACGAGGCCCACCGCGTGCGCGCCGACGAACGGCTCGCCCAGGACGAGGACGGCGACGACGACGCCCGTCGCCGGCATCATGGCGGTGAAGATGCCCGCCCGGCCCGCCGGCACTACCTTGACCCCGTTCAGCCACAGGACCACGGCGAGGAGGCCGGAGCCGAGGCCGGTGACCACGAAGGCGAGCGCGAGCGGCCAGGGGACGGCGGCGAGGCGCTCGAGGCTCATCCCCGGAAGGACGAAGGGCGCCACCATCACCGCGGCGGCCATGTTCGCCCAGAAGCTGATGGCGAAGACCGGCATCCGCCCCGTGATGCGGCGGCCGAAGACGCCGTAGAGCCCCTCGGCCACGACGGCGCCGAAGACCAGCATGTTGCCGACGACGGTGTCGGCCGGCCCCGCCGCGTCCTTGGGCGCGACGTTGATCGCCGCCACGCCGACGACGGCCAGGAGGATCGCCCACAGGCCGTTGCGCCCGATCCGTTCGCGCAGGATGAGGGCGGCGCAGATCGCGGTCGCGGCGGGGATGGTGCTGGTGATGATGCCGGCCGTCACGGCGCTGGTGGCGGCGAGGCCGGCGAACAGGAAGGCGTTGAACAGCACCATCCCGAACAGCGAGAAGATCAGCAGGTCCCCGAGCGCCTTGGCCCCCGGCGGCAGCCACGCCCGCCCGCCCCGCAAGGTGAACGGCAGCAGCACCACCGCCACCAGCACGAACCGCAGGAACGCCGCCTCCAGCGGCGGCACGTAGGCGACGAACGCCTTC